>JAEPQQ010000040.1:0-15930 GCA_017640445.1 Bacteroidia bacterium
CGGTCTCTCTGGGAAGCCGAGACAATAGTGAATTATCTAATTGCAAAAGGAGTTAATGCTAATAATGTTAAACCGGTTGGAATGGAGTTCAAAACCCCTGTGATATCGTCACCTAAGTCACCAATTGATTATTGGATAAATCACAGAGTTGAGTTAGTAATGGCAAGATAGCGTGTCCATCCGTCGACAATAAATTTGTCTAAGTCTGAACACGCGATCTTGGCGGAGAGTATCCCCACACCCAATATTGAAAGAGTTCATCAATGTCTGATGAACTCTTTCTGTTTTGACATCTTTAGTACTGGTGTCTAAATTCAAACTAAATGCATCTTCTAAAACTCCCTTTTATTACCCCAAACAGTTCACTTCCTGCCGATGTTGAACGCTCTGTTTGGATTTAGGATCGTCTCGAAAGATCGCCTAGAAATTTAATGAGTAGGATACGAATGTTTTGTAGCCTTCCCGGTTTTTCGGACAGTAAATAAATAGAGGAAATGTTAAATTTAAACTGTTTGAAAAATGAAAAAAAGTCGATTTACAGAGAGTCAGATTGTCAAGATTCTCAGGGAACACGAAGCCGGAACGAAGACAGCGGATTTATGTCGTAAACACGGTATCAGCGAAGCTACGTTTTACAATTGGCGTAAGAAGTATGGTGGTATGGATGCCTCACAACTTAAGCGACTAAAGGAGTTAGAAGAAGAGAATCGTCGTTTAAAACACATGTATGCAGATCTGAGCCTGGATCATGAACTTCTAAAGGATGTCATCGAAAAAAAGTTCTAAAGCCTTCCAAACGACGAGAAGGAGCTGTTTACTTGGTTGAACAGCATCTGGTGTCAATCGAACGTGCTTGTCGGGTTGTAAGCCTGGCTAGATCACTGTGGTATTACCAGTCGATTAAGGATGATGCTCCACTGATTGAAGCCTTAAGCGAACTTGCAGAGCAATTACCACACCGGGGTATTGACACGTATTATGGAAGGCTTAAAGCCAGAGGCCACCCCTGGGGCCGTAAACGTGTGTTGAGGGTCTATCGTCAGATGAACCTACAGCACAGAAGGAAACGCAAGAGACGACTACCATCCAGGATCAAAGAACCCCTGACTCAACCAGTAACTCAAAACGTTACCTGGAGCATGGACTTTATGCATGACGTGCTGATGGACAGTAGAAAGTTCAGAGTGCTAAACATTATTGATGATTACAACCGTGAAGCAGTTGCTGTGGAAGCCTCACATGGTTTTCCAGCCGAACGTGTTGTGCGTTTAATGGACCGCATAAAACTCTTTAGAGGCAAACCAAGCTGTATCCGGGTCGACAATGGAACAGAGTTTACTTCCAAAGCCTTTACCCTATGGTGTAAAGAGAACAACATTGAGATCAAATACATCCAGCCGGGAAAGCCTACGCAGAATGCCTATATCGAACGCTTTAATCGATTGTACAGGGAAGACATTCTAGATGCATATCTCTTTGAATCAATCAGAGAGGTTAAACGCTTGTCAGAGGAATGGAGAATGGATTACAATAAGTATCACCCTCATAAGTCTTTGATGGGTCTGAGTCACTTAAGATTTAAGGAAGAACATTTGAACATACAAACCATGAAAGAATGAGTGAATTTCTATACTTTAGCTATGTCCGAATTACGGATAGGTTACAAAACGGTCAAGATACATTTATAGTGCAACGAATCTGTGATACATGGAAAGACGATATCGCTCAAACCGTGGGTCCAGTATTAGTTGATGGGGTTACAACCCTTCCCATTGTTGAAGGGCATATAGCAATTCACCAAATAATGTTTCATGATGTGGGTTTTTCACCTGGGGAGACTTCTTCCACTTTTGCAATACCCTATATCGGTTTGGAATTTCATCAATAACCTGGAGATGTGTTTTATGATTATCTTTTCTCCTGGCTACCAGACGAGATTTGGCCGAATCTCAGGGCTTTAAATCCATCAGCTTTGCTATTGAGCCTGGTCCGTGAAACAAGGCAAATGTTTATAACACCAGGGAAACTCTGTATCCGTGATTCCGAACCAGGCCTTTATAAAAGTTTTAGGCCTTTAACGAACTAAGAACAACGCTTGATTAGAATTTTTTAGAGCCATCCATAATTAATTGGACAGAACCTATATTTGTGTCCTTGTAAAATGGCCCACCAAAAGCCGGTCTGAGAGTCTTGAATTGAGGTTCTTTGATCTAACAACTACGGCGGTGATGCTTGTGCAAAAGATGAAAAAATATGACGATTAAGGATCTTTTTACCCTCAATTTTAACTCAAAGTTACTGCGTAAGGTTTTGTCGAATGTCTATAAGGAAGGCAAGGTGTACAAACCAATTTTTGGCCCGCTACAATCAAAGGAACTTCATTACAGAAAAGATATCAATTTTCATGCGATGATTGGAATCTGGGAGAAAGATTCGTTTTGGGTACTTAACAAGATCATTGATGGCAACTTGCTTCAGGATGATGACAAACCAGTTGTGTTTACTGATATTGGGGCCAACATAGGATACTACAGTATTTTCTTTGAAAAGGCCCTTGGTGATAATGTTCGAATACAAGCTTTTGAACCCGCGGCAATTTTGGAAGTTCTTAATAAAAACATCAACTCAAATAACAAGCATACCGAAATATTCGAAATGGCGGTATCTGATAAAACGGGCGAAATTACGTTCTACGAAGGCCCACATCACCATCAGTCTTCGGTTTTGGGAGATTGGTCCCACAACGCCGAATTGGGCACTCAGGTAACGGTGCAATCTACCTGTCTCAACGACTTCTATATGGATGAACGAAAAGGAGAAAACCTGCCCGATTTGATCAAGATTGATGTTGAAGGGGCGGCAGGTTACGTCTTTAATGGCGCAGACAAACTGTTTAGTGCAAAGCGACCATTTGTATTGATAGAGTCGCACATTGTTGAAGAAGACAATGCCATTTGCGACTTCCTTAACAAGTACGACTATCAGGCGTTCAGAACAAAGACGAAGGACTGGGTTAAAAATCGTTCGGCTAATTACACCGACCCAGATGGTGTTTGTGGAACGATGCTTCTTGTACCATCTCACAAATTTGAACGCACCAAGGAAGTACTTGGAGGTTAAGTAACAAGTCCACACCATTCACTGCAGTGGCTCTTCCCTGCGCTTCAGGGCTGCTTTGCAGTGACCTATCTTTTCTTGTTGTACCTGAGGAGGTATTACTGATTTGATCTTGCACACATCTTTATCTGACAGAAACATTCATCTTGTTCCTCGTGCTGTGTAACGATTGTTTTGTGTATTACCCCAAAGAAAAGAATATTGGTGAGTACCTCTACGACTTGTTGTAAGCAGTGCATTAGGCGCAAAGTTGCCCCACCTTGGCGACCTGCTTTTTGTATAAGACATAGACCCTTTTTTAATTTTTTTTGATTTTCAGGCAGCGCTGATTGGGAAGCCTGTCTCTTAAGTATGTAGCTACGCAGTAATTCAGATACACACAATTATGACACGTACATACAAAGCATTAACATTTCTAATTGCCATTACCCTGTTTTTCGGGTGTAAAAAAGACTCCGAAACGTTCATCCCAAATGATGAGAAGGAACATAGCACATCCATAATAGGATTTGTAAACGACCAAAACAATCAACCAGTCTCCAACGCAATTGTTGCATTTGATGGAAAAACAGCAACTACTGACCAATATGGATACTATGAGTTCAATGATGTTCGGGTTGGGAGTCAACACAACTTCCTTACCATCAAAAAAGGGGGGTACTTCGATGGATGTAGAACCTTTCGTACCAACAACAACTCGAAGATTTCACTGGAATCGCAGTTAGTTCGGGCCGAATTTAAAAACACATTCTCAAGTTCGACTTCTGCAACGATTACCGAAGGTGACGTCCAGCTTGTTTTCCAACCCAATACAATTGTTACAGACAAAGACAAAAACAACTACTCGGGCGAAGTTCAGGTAGCTGTTTACCATATCGATCCAACTACATCGGCATCCCGACTTCAGATGCCAGGAGACCTTACCTCTGTCACCTCTGATGGCGAGCTTCAAACGTTAACCAGTTTTGGAATGGTTTACGTACGACTGCAATCTCCAAGTGGTGAGAAGCTTCAAATTAAGCCGGGTGAAACTGTTGAGCTTTCAGCATCCATTCCAGTTGACCTGTTGTCCGACGCCCAAAATGAGATTCCAATGTGGTCGTTCGATAATTCATCAGGAGCCTGGGTTGAAGAAGGTACTGCTCAAAAAGTAGGAAGTCGATACGTTGCTAACGTAAGCCATTTTTCATGCTGGAACTACGACTACAACGAACCGTCTGTTGTAGTATGTGGTCGTTTAGTTGACCAAAACGGAGACCCTATTTCTAAGGCTCATCTATTAATTTCTGAATTGCCTTCTGGATGGGGGGGACATGGATACGTAAATGGAGACGGCACTTTCTGTGGACGCGTAACGAAGGGCAAAAAACTGTATGTCTTTATTATCAACCACAATCCAAACTGTGCGAACCGCAGAATAAAGGTAGGTGAAATAGGACCATTTAACGTAGATACCAAGATTGGAGATATTAAAGCCGATCTGTCGAAGTACATACAGAGTTTAAAGGTTATCGGAGAATTTGAAGACTGCAATGGAGCCAAGATTCAAAATGGGTTCGCAAAAGTCGACGGAGTAACATTCACCATTACTTCAGGCAAGGTAAACGGAGTTATTCCATACTGTGGAAACATCCCATCTAGTGTCACTGTAAATACGGTAGATCGTAAAAACCTTAAGACAAACGACTTTACAGGAACTGTGGTTAACGACACACTGAACCTTGGCTTGGTCACTATATGCGGTGCAAAAGCGGATTTTATTCAGGTTAAAAGTTCGAATCTTAATTACGATGAGGTTTTCTTAGATAACGTGTTCGTTGGTTTCTCAGCTGATTCCTCGCATCTTTCCGGGAACCTACCAGGTTGGAAATCATGGATCACCCTTCAATATGACAACGGCGGCTTAGATCAAGGAACCTTCACAGTTGATCAAGCACAGCTACAATTGGGTGAGAACAATGGCGCCACTGGATACCCGAAATACTATTTCGACGGAACAGGATCGATTACAATTACCAAAAATCAAACGGATAAAGTGTACGAGGGATCGTATTCAGTGACCGTAACCGAAGAGGGTACCACAACTACCGAAACATTTACCGGAAACTTTAGAAAGAAATATTGACCGAGCTTCGCAAACTCATAGAATTATGTAAACAGAACGATCCAAAAAGTCAGAAAGAACTTTACGACCGATACTGCAGACAGATGTATACCATCTGTCTGCGTTATTGTAAAAACTCTGGAGATGCCGCGGATGTACTGCAAGAAGGCTTTATCAAGGTCTTTGATAAAATATCGCAGTTCCGATCCGAAGGTGATATTGGCAAATGGATTCGAACTACGATTGTCCGAACGGCACTCAGGGCAATTAAGCAACGTGTTGAATTCGTTGAAATTTGTGAAGAAACCAACGAATCGGCTGCGTACGAAATGCAAATCGATTTCGACAACTACAACTACCACCGTATTCTGAAACACCTGCATACCATGCCCATTGGTTACCAAACGGTGTTCAACTTATACGTCTTTGAGGAAATGACGCATACCGAAATTTCCCGTGAACTAAACATCAGCGAGTCTTCTTCCCGGTCGCAACTCTTTAAGGCGAGAAAAGCCTTACAGAACAAGATCGAAAAAGATGCTCAATTACAAAACTTAGTACGACTACGCACATGAACAGGAATTATGATATCGACAAGAATCTGCGAATGATGGAAGAAGCAATTCTCACAACACCTCCAACAGAGGTTTGGCAAGGCATTCATACTTCATTGAACCAGAAAAGGAAAAAAGCGGGAGTCTGGTGGGCCCTGTTCATTGGTCTGGGTGTTGTTCCTTTTTTGATGCGAGATATTGGATCATATCAAGGATACGAAAACGCAATTTCAGTTAACAATAACCATCAGACTCCAGAATCTCCTGTGTCTGCCTCTCAGTCAGGAATCGAGTTTTCTGACGGACAACAAACCGAAATTACTTTAGTCGGGGAACCATTAGAGGCAATTACATCAACCTTTTCAAATGAAGGAAGTACTTCCGTTGTGCAACGAACTGATGAAAGCACGCCCATAGAGTTTGAGGCCCTGGACCTCGTGATTCTTCCCAAAAAGGAAGTCGTTTTAAATCAAAACGTATCTATGGCGAACGCGACGCATGTAGATATATTCCCGGCTTTTAAGCGAATCGAGGATCCATGCCCGGCTTGGAATGGTAAAAATTATCAGGCCAATTTCGTTGAATTTGGAGGACTTTTGGGCCGCCATATCGCCACCAGAAGTAACGAAACTTCACTTACTGATGTATACGGTCAAACTGAAAAAGAATGGTATTCCTGGGGGGCATTTGTTGGTTATGGCAGGCAGTTTAACAAATACTTGTATGCAAGTGCCGCAATCAATCTAATACAGCAGAAAGCGAAATTTGAGTATGCTACAACTTCGGCAACCCGACTAATAGTTGACCTTGACCCGATTACGGGTGATCCAATAGAGACCAGAACTCAGACAGGTACGTTGTTAAATCAGGGCGAAGTGCGGTATACCACCTGGGATGGTGTTCTTACCCTGGGTATTCTTTTAAATCCAGGCAAAACAAACAAATGGACACTAGCACTGGAGCCAGGATTGGCCTACAACGCAACATTGCAGTCAACCGGTAAGGTTATGATCAGTTCAACAACGGTATCGAGAATCGAAAATGAAGATCTGTTTAAATCTAATTTAGGCATTGGTTTACACAATCAAGTGGTGTTGGAAAGATCGTTACGAAAAAGCTTGAGCTTTTTGGTGAAGCCGTATCATCGGTTCTACTTTGACTCATGGAACACCAACTCTAACCCTCAAGAGATCAATATGCACAACATGGGGGTAAAACTCGGTCTTAGACAACGATTTTAGCTGTTCACCTAAGGTGTATCCCTCTCCAGAAAATATGAAGTCCCGGTTCTACCGGGCAGAAGTATATGGGTAGATGGGATACCAAGGTCATTACGAAGAGAAGCAGCGTTACACGCATCAAACCATTGCCAACACTTGTTCTTCGTAAGAGCCAAAAGAAAATCAGCGACGTTAGTGCCGTCGTTACTAATGATATCCTTGATGTAAATAACCAAAAATTCAACTCGTTCAGGTTTTTCTCCCAGTGGGAGAAGTTATTTGGTTGATAAACGAAATTGATTATTAGTTTAGCCGAGTATAGAACAAACAAGGAATAAAGGCTATAGCTCAACGCTTGCGATTTAATGGACTTTCCTGACGATCAGTCATAGGTGTATTAGTTACCGGATGTCTGGCGGGTTAAAAAGAGGTTAAGGTCCATTATCAGGTCATTTAAGTTGTTAAATGATTGAGCGTGAACCGGCTCGTCCCAATCCCTATCCTTAACAATGTAGTATTTAAAGGCTTTTATACCTTCGTAGTATCCAATGTCCATGATCAACACATCCTTACCTTTGACGTATTCAGCCTGGAACATGTCTTCAATTTTTTCATCTTGACATTCGAGTTCAATGCGGTTTTTGGAAATCAGTATTTCTAAATCCCTGATTATCTTTTTTATAGGAACTTGAATCTGTGTACTTAAAAGCATGGTCTAAAATACTAATTAATGGGCGATGAAAATTTTACACCAAAGCCTTGGTTAGTCTCCCCAATTCCTAATGGTCATGATGAGCCGACTTTTTGTATTCCTGTCGAAGGTCTTCAAATCGGAACATAGGTCAAGACTGGAATTACAGATTTTAAAGGATGGAATAGGGTTTACACCATCGTTGCCAACGAACATTCTTCTGAAGCAAGCGGAGTCTTCTACATTGACAGTTAAAACGTCTATGCGCTTTTCATCCAAAAGAGCTAGAATATCTTCATCGACAAGTATTAGTTCCTCCAAATTCCTGTTTGAAGCGGAATGTGCAGTGTAAACTATGAGTAAATTATCAACATTTATGTCAGTACTATTTTTTGGGAACTCAGAGCACGAATAAACTTGGTGTCCAAATTCTTTATCCCCTTGTTTACAAGCAGAAATTAGGGAAACGAAAAAGACCAAAATTATATATATCCTTACATTCAGGTTCTGTCGCATTAATTCAGGTTGAATCCAATAATTGGTTGCTAACAAGTATTCTTAAGCGGCCAAAGACTTAAAAGTACCGAACCAGCTTGATCGAGAATCATGAATTTGGTTCTTTCTGATGATATTGATGACTTCAATTCCTGCTATCGTCCTCTGGGCTGACTCAAACTCTTTAAATCCTGTTGAGATCATTATCCTTCGTTTGATATGTCGATGATCTTGCTCAACAATATTATTCAGATACTTCACTTTCCTGATCTTGATCTTTTTCACTGAAAGACTTCGTTTATTTACCGTTCGTATTCCAGAAGAGTTTGCACCGCTCTTATCTATATTGATTATCCTGGGCTTCCCATTATTGCTTAGTGCCTTATTCAAGAATTTCTGCGCTGATCCTTTCATTCTTCGCTTAGTTAATAAAAAATCTACGGTATTCCCATGTTTATCAACCGCTCGGTACAAATACCTGTTCTTGCCTCCTACCTTGATATAAGTCTCATCCATCCGCCAACCGTCACAAATTTGCTTCTTTCGTTTGTGCATATTCCGCTCAATCACCGGACTGAACTTGAACACCTATCTTTGAATAGTCGCATGGTCTACTTTTACGCCTCGTATCCTCAATATTTCTTCCACATCTCGGTAACTCAAAGTAAATCTCAATTTGAAATAAACTGCCTGAAGAATAATTGCCTTTGGATAGCGATGGTGTTTGTAGTTCATTGTCGCAAATTAACCATTTTACATTTTGACCAAATTAACGCGACAGAACCTCGATGTGTACCATTCGATCATTGTTAGACATGTTTAGTTTGAATTTGGACATCAATACCCAAAATACTAAATCAGAAAGAGTTCATCAGGCATTGATGAACTCTTTCAATATGGGGTTCGGGGATATCCCCGACAAGATGTTTGTCTGAAGTGTTAACGGAGTGACAAACTATCTTGTTAATAGTCGTATATCCAATCTGATTTTCCAGATATCTTAATACCTGCCATATTTCTAAAAGAGGGGTAGCTAAGTTCAAAGGCATCGCCTTTTAGATTGTAGTTGAAAGAACTCCCGCTTATAGTAGAAGTCTCAGTGGGATTTAGATCCAGGAAAGACAATGATTCTGGGTAATTGCCATGAGTTTCTCGGTACTCCGTTAACTTAAGCACGATCAAATCACCTTTCACCCTGTTTATTTTATCAGAATACGATCTAAGCGGATAGGAAATAGTAAATAGCATAAGGTTTATTACGACTACTGTCAGAATAAACTTTTTGACGCGTTTCACGTATTTAGTTGATAAAGTATTGCTAAGTCCATAAGCAATCACAACCAGCATCAAGAATATTACATTATACTCTTCGAAAGATGGCACCCAAGTATGTGACGCCATATATTGAAAAACGGTGATGCTAAAGACCGTTGCTAAATACAGGACTACTTTTCTTAACATAAATTTAACAATTTCTTCGTGGGTTAATCGTCCGATTGTTCCAAGCCATTAAGGAATATACGAGTATAAACTTCTGTTTTGGTTTCTCCTCTAAAATCATCAATTAATTCCATATCACCAAGACCATAGTAATCGTTCTTAGGGTCGTGGTGCAGATTTATATCATACGAATCTTGATAGTCTCCAACTTCTAAATTATCCATTTCTCCCGTGATATCAGTTGAGTAATAGGCCCTAGTGCCAAAATTGGCAGCACCTGCTTCTTGTAAATCGAAAAGCTCCTTGTGATCGACCATCCAGGTCTCCAAAATACTAGCTTCAGTTTCACGATCTGGATGCCATCTATAAATATCCCGAAAGGTGTAATAAATCGTTCCCGTTACGCTGGAATTACCATTTTCATCAATTTGGACAACAAACAGACCGTTTGCGGTAATTTCGAACGAACCAAAAGCTGTCCCAAAATCATGGGCTATGGCTCCCGTCTGATGGAAGCCTTTTGTAACTTGTGATTCTAGCATATAAGTTCCCGGCTCACTGAGATTGGCGAAGTCTTCATTTATCTCGGCAAGAACTGCCTGCTTAACCTGTTTATTGGCACTGGAAAACTTCCGTACCGATGAAGTTTCTAGGGACTGGTAGCTATAAACGTCATATCCTCCGTTACCCTCAGCATAACGTCTTAAATTTCTAGCAGAAAGAGGTCGTTGTTTCCATTCAAAAAAACCAAGTCTGTTTTTTAGATCCTTGTATATCCTCCAGAAGTAACTTGCCTGATTTCGTCCCGCGTCAGATGTGTAAGCTTGTATGTTTTGGAGGATTGTCTCATCAGCATTCTCATAAAAATAATGTGGCTGAGCAATTTCTCTACCTTCCAATTCAATATACCTGATTACCTTGTTCTCCGCAAATGCATATGAACTATTCCATGGATAATCCGAAGATAGCGGATCTACACTCAAAAACCGCCCTAGCCTTGGATCATGAACCCTATACTTAAAGGCATAGCAATTGCCTTTACCGCTCACCTCATCGTCACGCTCATAGCCATTAAAGCCGAAGTGGAGATAGACTGGATAAGATTATAATTTCTTCAACGAACAAAAACTTTGGTGTTTTACTGGGCTTCAGTTAAACCATAACCCGCATCTTTGCTCAGGTCGATAATAAAGGATTTCATTAAATCTCTGTATGTTGTGACCAACGTATTACTTAACTTTGAAGGAAACTGAACCACTTTGGTTTAACGATGTGTACTATGACAAAAAAATTTAAACCGATAGGATACAGCTCAGTGTCACCATATTTTGTGGCCAAAGACGCCAAGAGATTGATTGAATTGTTAGGTGGGATTTTCAACGCACAGATATTAAAGAAGTATAACTTACCAGACGGAACAATTATGCACGCTGAAATCAAAATTGACGATTCAGTTATTATGCTCGGAAACTCATCTGATAAATTTCCGTCGAACAAACTACTTACTCATATTTATGTAGCAAACGTCGATGAAATTTTTCAAAGAGCTATTGATCTAGGCTGCGAATCCGTCGAAGAACCCAAGGAAAGAGGTGGCGACCCTGATCGAAGAGGAAGCTTTAAAGATTTTGCTGGAAACGTTTGGTCGATTAGCACCCATATTGGGGGTAGGTCATGAGCACCAAGAGAACTTGAAGTGGAGATAGACTGGATAAGTTGATGCACAATTCGCATCCGTCTAATCCTCTGCATACCATAGATGTTCTTGCTTTTTCGTATCTTCGAGTTGCAATAGAACTATGAGTGTTCATGCTAAGTTAGGTTTCTTTCGATCAGCGATAGAGCCCACGACATTAAGCTCCGTAATTTAATCTAACGACTTTGAAACGAATATTTTATTCAGGTGACAGATAACTACCTCCAAATAAAATCAAAGAACCAAATGAGCATTCCAGTGGTAATGATCAGGAATACTAAAACCACAATACCGGTAAATCGCTCACCCAGAACGGATGCAATCTTTACGCCCAGAAAAGCACCAATTAAACCGCCAATATACGCACCGATTGCAGCTCCAATGTAAGCAATGAAGTTCCAGCCTAATGCGCCAAGGCCTATTGCCCCAGCAAGAGCACATCCGTACATCAGAAAATCAACTAAGTCGTCTGAGTCCATGGTACTATATTTACTGATAATATTTGTTCATGTGTTTTTTGCGTGTTTCAAGATGTTAAATATACGCCCAAGTCTTAAGACCGCATCATGGTCTAGATTTGAGTACCAAACACGTTGAGAGAATCACCCTAAAATCCTTTTGAAAAGGGTTCGGGGATATCCCCGACAAGATGTTTGTCCTAAGTGTCAACGGAGTGACACGCTATCTTGCTTTCAACACCTCAGATAAAACTCCCTGAGCCACCTGTTTGGGGTAATACGTATTAACCACTTGAACTAAAAGATTTCTGTTCCCTAATTCGTCAAAATCATAATACTCTGATAATCTCTCACCCTTATCAATTATCTGCCTCATTGTCACTTTTGTCGGTACTGCATCCTTGTGAGTCAATATGTCCGTTTCATAGTGTCTGACATCTTCATAATCTAACAACTCGTGTGACACGTCGAACCCATAACCTCTGAATAGCTGCCATGGCCCAAGCAAACTCCAATCATCATGTAATCTCATCATGTTGTGATTCTTTACCGGTGTTAACTCAAAATCAGAATCTGGGTTTCTTCCGATATAATTCCAAGGGGTTTTGCCTTTGACGCTGGGAAACTTATTAATTACCAGAGGACCTAGATATACTCCTGACTGAGTTATTTCCTCTATCGACCTTTTCGTATCAAGCTCAAAATCGATTAGAGTAAAAACTCTTGCCATAAATTCGTTATCGCCGCAATCAGGGTAAGCCAGTATTTCTGCATAAGCGTATCCCTTATCATGTTCTAATTGGAATTTGAATATACTACCTGATTTGTCATTTGTCATTTTTCTCATTGTAACTTGTATAAAGTACGCCAGTTTGCAATATTAGCATCTAAAAACTTAATACCTTCCTGAACAAGGATTTCATTCTTTGTGGCATATCTAATGTTGGCTAACTTACCAGCATGAAAACCGTTAAGATTCATTAACGCCTGCTCAACTCCTAAGGCAATGCCATTGTTGGGAATAGATAGTTTTAACCCTCGGAATGCTGCAATAGCATTTTCATTAACATATTTTAACCCATATCTAGCAGTAACACCATTCTTTGCTTTACCTATGTACAAAGCCCCACCCTTTATATAGCTGTACACACTGTATTGACCTACTTTGTTTAAATGTTTAAAGGCACTTGCCGTTTTCGCGGCAGTAACAGTCGTAGTTGTGGAAAATGACTTAACCGCATTGGCAGCTTGGATGGACTTGACGGCTTTGCTCGTAATCGGCAGAAGCCTGGTGGTACTTGACGGAATGGCTAATTCCTGAGCAGTTGAAAAACCTCCATGGAGTGACGGCGCTCCAGTTAAATATCCATCGGCGCCAACCGCCCAACCATTCCAATCCCGATCTCCATCCATTAACTGAGTAAACCAACTTACTTCTTTTAAAACTTGCCCACCAGCCCAATCTCGATTAATGTACTCGTAATCCTCTTGAGAGTACCAACCGGCTTCTCCATAGTCATTGCCTCCATGATACACCTTAGTCACAGGAGGATCATAAACTGTCTTGGCGTTACCACCTTCTAGGTAATTGGATACAAGTTTGGGGTTTCCATAGACTGTGTACATATCACCTTGAGAGACCTCCCCACTGGATGATTTTTGACTAAAGAATGAATATGCTGACCCAGGATGGTTAACAGTGGAAGTATCATCTCCGTTGTGGTCAACAAAATTTATTGGATTATTAGCCAAACAAGCATACGGTGACTCATACTCTTTGAGAACTGGGTCAACATTCCATCTCCTTCCTAGTCTACAGTCGTATTGCCAGAACATCGCGGTCATTGAATTTCCCTTACCGCTCACCTCATCGTCAGCCTCCTGACCTTGGAAGGCGAAGTGGAGATAGACTGGACGAGGCTAAGGATTCACGGAAATAACTAACTAAACATGACGGTTTTATGTGATTATACCTTTGAAAAGATCTTAAATATTAAAAATTCGGCTACGTTAGTGACTTTGTTTTAATGGCTTAAAAGTTTCTGGCACTATACTAGACAATAAAACCGTAATAAATGAACCTCTGTATAATAAGTGATTTACATTGTAAATTCCAGTTAGATATCAATGAAAAATCGGATAGTGCATTGTTTTCGAATATGCCAAGAAGACCTGTAAGCAGAAATCCCCTTGCCTCTATTCTGAGATTAATAGAAAATGAATCTCTTGTCGATAAAGTAGACTATCTGTTATGCCTTGGCGATCTAGGAGATAAAGCTGATGAACAAGGGATAATGAGTGGATGGCTCGGTATTCTGGAAATTGGCAACAAGTTAAATGTGAAGCAAATATTTGGAATTCCAGGGAATCATGATGTTGCCTCAAGGAGTACCCAACCATTCTCCTTCATTCGAAGCTTTCATGAATCTTTTCCAACTCCAAATGTTGACCAAAACAATTCCTTTTGGAATAAGGGCTATTCCATTTCTAACACTAATGGTTTTTTGATTTTGCTGTTAAATAGCGTTCATGATCACACTAATGTGAACAATGCTCAAATTGCCTCTCTCAAACCTGAATGTATCGAAGACATTGAGTCTGAGTTAGAGACCATGGACTTAAATGATAATTTAATAAAAGTATGTATTCTTCATCACCACCCTGTAAAACACTCTAATATCAGTCATTATAGAGATGGCGATTCTCTTGATAATGGAGACATTTTGATCCAGTCTTTGATTAAATACGGTTTTAACATGCTGATCCATGGACACAAACATCAACCACGTTTTAGGACTGAGAATAGTCTTCCAATTCTTGGCGCGGGGAGTTTTTCATCTTACGCTAACCTTGAAAAACTGCCTTATCGTCCATCTTTCCATATTGTAGAATTTAAGGATTATGGTGTTAGAGGTAATATAAAAACTTGGGAGTTCGATGTTAAAAATGGTTGGAAGGTTAACCTAAATGAAGATTTCCCACCCATTATTGGTTTTGGTTGCATGCCTAATCTTGAAAATGTTGCTGATAGAATTGCAACACTAACAAATAAACATGGTGTTGTTAGGTTTCAAGAAGTACAAAATGAAATTCCTGAGATTGTTAACCTAACACCAACTACTTTGGAGAGACTTGGGGAAATATTGAACACCAATTACAATATAGTTAGCTACCCAAAATTCCCCTTGCGTCCTAGCATAATTGAGACTAAATGAACATTTATGGAGACTCACGACAACCTACTATACGGATCTTTCAATGCACGATATCTATCCTATGTCGAAGTTGCTGAATCGTTTATTCCTAGTGTCCAATTTGAGGATCTAATTAAAAGCGAAAGTACTCTTTTGATGGGTCCTCGAGGATGTGGCAAAACCACATTATTAAAAATGCTAACTATAGATGGTATTAAGCATACAACCCACCCAGTGGTCAAAGAAATTGTAGAACGGATTAATTTTATCGGCATTTATATACCAACTGACATTCAATGGAAGAATCAGTTTAAATACGTCTCGAAACATATAAATGACACTAGTGATCAGAACTTTATCTTTAAAGCAATGGTCCACCTTAATGTTCTGGTTTCTCTAATAAGAACTTTTCAGAGACACTTAAGCCATTCCATATTTGATTCTAATGAAGTGGTTAGACGCGAAAACGAAATTTGTAGAAATATTTGTAAGTTCTGGGAACTCGATATTGACGACACGTCAAAAAACTTTGGAACTATAGAGTTATTATTACTTGGAGCGTTGTCACAGCTCAATGGAGAGGTCAACATAAGTGTTTCTAAAAGACTAAAAACAATAGAGTACGAAACACTACCTAGAATATTATTCAAGGATTTCGTGGACCTAACCCGCATTGCTGTTAGAATTTATGAGAGTAGTATGGGATTAGATAGTGAACAAAAGTGGGCGTTATGTTTTGATGAGCTAGAGTTGCTTCCCAAAAAGCAACAGATGTTCATTGTAAGTCTCCTTCGAAGCACTGACCAAAAGTTGATTTATAAAATAACTTCCACGCCAGTTTTAGGCATAACTGATGAAGTCCTTGCCACTCCCAAAAATGACTTTGAACCAGTAAAATTATGGGTCTATGACTCAACAGGCCAATCATCTTGGAGAGCGTTCTGTCAAGAGTTTACTTCAG
>JAEPQQ010000040.1:15940-31592 GCA_017640445.1 Bacteroidia bacterium
TTATAAGAAAAATGGATTTTTTGAGACATCACTTGATGAAATATTTGGCCGTTATAAACTAGATGATATTATTAGAGTAGAGTTAAATGAAATAAATGACAAAGAGAGACAATTCCTAAAGTTACCAAAGGATGTTATTTCAGGTACTGCTCCAGGCAGTGCAACATACTATCTATTTAAACTCCTTGCGTTAAGGGATGAGTCCTTTGCCGCATTTCTCGAAAAACGACAAATTGACCCCACAAATCCCGTTTCAAATATCTCAAATCAAAAATCTGTTTTCTTGAAATATAAAAGTGAAGCCGTTCAACGAGTTGTATTTAGAAACCGAACTAGGAGACTACCTCATATTCATTATGGATTGTATTATATATTTGATATATGCGATGGAAATCCAAGGATCCTGGCTGGACTCCTAAACAGTTTTAAGAAGTCACTTAAGATAAGCAAGTCAAAGAAACTAACGAGAGCAATACAATCAAATATCATATATGAGGCGTCTAGCAATTTTCAGAATATTTTAAAAAATCACCCTGAATCAACAGTTAACATGGGTGGTGAAGCTTATAATTTGTCCGACAACCTGCTGGATTCGATAGGGGCCTTTTTTTTACAGAAAACCGTTAAGGATAAGTTTACGAAAACCATGCCAACTACCTTTGTGGTGGACGGTCAGGTACACGATAGAATTCTTGACCTAATAGAAACCGCAACATATTATGGTGCTATAATATCACTTGAACCTCTTGAAGAATACTCAAAAGAAAGCATATTGGGGAAAAGGTTTCGACTAGCAAGTCTCCTTTGTCCGAAATTTAAGATTAATAATAACTCTAATCACAGAGTTAATCTTTCAACTATTCTAAGAAAATCCACTATGGAGGGTCAAAAAAACCTTTTTACTGATGTTTAAACTTAATCAATTAGAATTCAATGACATCTCTCACCCCATTGATGGTGTTATTACTTGTTCTGGATACGAATCCAGGTCTATTCATCAGGCACAACAATATCGTCTGTTGGACAATGTGAGAAATACGCTTGTTTTAGGTTTCAACAGCTATTTAGAAGAACTTTCAAGACCAGTCAATGATGAATTTTATCATTCGCAAAATGCAGAAATAAGTATAGTAACTGATATTGATAACCTGCGATCATTGATTGAAAATTTCTTTAGCATGGTTTGTAAAACCTCAGGGAACAAACAAACGTCCATATATGTGGACTACTCTTGTATGCCAAAGGATTGGTACTCATTAATTTTGTTATTGGTGCACCATGCCCCCAATCAAAACTTAAAATTATACTTTGGCTATTCACATGCATTATATAGCCCTCATAAAGACAATTCAGCCTTTAACAGAGTCGTTGAACCTATGATTGGTTTTTGTCATTTATCGCTACCCTCAACCGAAACTGTGATAATAATTACCTTGGGAAACAACAAAACGCAAACCGAGGGTTTAAAGGAGTACTTCGATACTGACCCATATTTAATATATTCTGACCTTTCGTTTAATAAAGAATTCTCTCAGGAAATAGAAGATAAACATCGTGAATTGATTTCAGCAACCCCAGATGACCAAGTATTTAAATTACCAATTCACAGTATGCAATACAGTTATAATGTATTGTTCAGTTTAGCAGAAGCTCTGTCCAAAGAGTCGAGAGTAATATTTACACCGTGTGGCCCCAAACCTTTTACACTTATTAATCTCATAGTCTCTCTTAATCTTAATTCAGGTGTAGATGTTTGGAGAATAAGTCAAGGTCGAAACTATGAACCTATTGATCGAATAGCACAAGGTCTAATATCTGTTATTGAACTTGAAAAAGCTTCGTAATACCTTTTGACAAACATATTTGTCAAGAAACATTGATTAATAATCACCTACTAGAAACCTGCAAATCATGTGGAGATCTGTGAATGATTCGAATAGGTATCCCAATCAGGAATATTCCTGGGCTTGATCATCCCAGATCGTTTTCTACAGTTTTGTTTATTAACCAGTCATAGAGTTCTTTAAGGAATTCATACTCATCCTCCTTTACGCTATATGAATGGAAATTCTGATTCCTGATTCTTTCGAGCTTTTGCATCCATTTTGTTTTAGCGTCCTTACCTCCTCTTAATTTCTCCTCACCAGGTTTCGTATAAAACTTTTCAAAAATCTCGCTCCAATTCCTTCCGTAGGTCGAAATCTTCCTATAGTCAATAATATTAAGACAATCCCATGGTTCTACTTCCTCAGCCTTTGTTTTCGCTTCATAGTTTTTATCTGCGGCTTTTTGAATAGAGGAATCGTAAACAGATTTTGGAAGACCGGACTTGAACCATGTTCCTCCGTGGTAGTGCTGTAATCTTTCCTTAAAATCATCTTTCATGAATGTTTCCAAATCTCTTATCATCTTGAAAGATTCCTCATTAAAGGCCTTAGCTTCATCCCGCCAATACTTAGTTAGCCCAGGAGGGTCAAAATCATTTCGCACGGAATGAATTGCTTTTTGCAAGGTTCTCCAATATCTAGCCCGACCACCAGTTCCATAACTTTTCCTTAAATCATACTTTTCATCTTTCGTTAGATTCTTGAAATAATCAATCAGAGGATCCAAATAATAAGCAATTTCACGCAGTAGCTCATCGATACTACTCCTTTTGGTACTTAAGCCACTTTTGAAGGCTAAATGATCCACAATATCACTAAAAATTCTGATCAAACTTTCAATACCAGCATTTATTGATATAAAGCCATCATCTGACTCGCCTTTGTTCCATTCCTCTTGAATATTGTCTTTTATGTACCCAAAGCACCCTTGTACAAAAGGCATTATTCGATCATATGTGTCATCATTGTTCCCAACATAAAAGGTGCCATCTTCTTTAATACTTGTCTTAGTAAATTGACCAAAGAAATTGCTTCGATCGAACCCTATCTTAATTGAATCAATTGTTATACAGCGGGTCGCTGTTTTGGGGTTTTCACCAACAATAACTCGATCAAAAAGTGGTGAGAGTCTTTCTTCACCAAGGTCTTGAGCAAGCTGGAGTTTTAATGCTTTAATTTGGTCCAGTAAATTATCGGAATTCCAAAGTAGGTCAGAATTGAGAGTATTGCGAAGATTTTTTGGAACAGCTTTTTGATTTTCATTAATCTGCATAAACAACCTTACCTGTTCCTTTCGTGCTAAATTGATAAAAGCTACAACTGGAATCGAGTTAGTTTTTCTATATTCTGAATTAGCATAACCATAAAGTCTGTGCTGTCCATCTATAATGAATGCAGATCTGTATTTTTTGGGAAGATGTAAAACTCCAATTCTAGAAATCGCATTCTCAACCTGTGAATTTGCTCTTTCAAACCTCAGTTTCCTGTTGTTAGTATTTATATCGATAATTACTGAATTAGGAAAGAAACCGCCATCCTCAACAAATTCTTGAACTGACTTTAATCGAGATTTTTTGATTAATCTCTGATAAGTTGGCATCAATTTTTTGTTGGCTTTATTCCTATGAAGTACATACCCGATTTTTAATAGTTTTTCAGGCTCGATGGAAAATGAATAGTAGGTATAACCACCCATTTTACCCTGTATTGCTGGTATTTGATTCTGAAGTTCCGGAATATCTTGCCCCTCAAACAGGTTGCCTAGCAATTGAAATCTCGCAGAGACACCAAGGTGTTTGGTTAAGTCTGAGTAATACTGTATGACCTCTTCGTCAAAATGAAGTATTCCAAAATTATCAAGTCGTTCCCTATCTTGATCAGACAGGATATAGTTCTTAGTAGCGAGAATAAATCTCACTTTGTGTTTGTGACCAGGAAATAGTTTTTTAATAGCCCTTAAGTAACCCAACTTTTTCCCTCCAATCGCTTCGATTTCTTTTTTGAAGTTCCCCTTTTTTAGTTCACCATCACTTGCCTTACATTCAATCAGAAGAATGGTTTCATCATCCGCAGCAAAAATGTCTACTTGCTGAGTCAACCGCATATCATCCGAATAAGGCATCTTAAAACTTCTATCCTTATTCATCATGCTAAAACCAAGTTGACTAATTGTAGTCCAAACCATATCCTCAAAAGCCATATCTGGTAATTTGGCTTTTTTCATTCTGAGTTTAGTTTTGTACTCCCGATCCAAAGTCCAACCGTCATTCTCATAACGCTTCCTTAGTTCCGGCAAAATACTCTCATAGATATCCGTTTTTTTTCGTTTTACTCTGTTCGACTTAATCTGAGCGGATTGGATTATTGAATCCCAAAATATCTTGCGTTGTTCTTCCGTCATATAGTATTAGATGGTGTTTGTGAATACATACTCCTTAGTTGGTCCTCTTTGAGCTGAAGCACCACCGATTAAACTAGCCCTACTTTTAGTAAATCGTGAATCCCCTTTTTCGAATATTTCCTTTATCCTATCATGAGCAGCATTAGTCAAAATATAGTATGCTCCACGACTTCTTATTTCGTCAATAATCCGACTCAACCTAATTTGATCATCTAGAGAAAAGAGCTTGTGGTTGTACTTGATAAAGCCATTGTTATTATGCGAAACTGTGTACGGAGGATCTAAAAAAACAAGGTCATTTTCTTGAACATTATCAAGAATAATCGAAAAATCGCCTCTACCAAACTCCACATTTTGTAGGCGTTCACTAACCTTAGTTAGTTTTTCAGGTTCAAAAAAGTTTTTGGTTCTATAACCAAACGGGACATTGTACTTACCCTTTAAATTGACTCTATAAATACCATTAAAAGAGGTTTGATTTAGATATATAAATCGGGCTGCATTTTCAATTGGGTTTGTTGGTTGAAATTCTCGCATCTGGTAATAATACCTTTCCTCATTCTTATAGTCTGCAAGGCAAGAAATTACAAGCTTTGGGTAATCACGAAGGGTTTCATACGTATCAATTAGTTCAGTATTTAAGTCTGACAAGTATGAATATTTAGGGTTTAACGCTAAGAATATTGATCCTCCTCCCAGAAAGGGTTCATGATAATTACCAAACCCTTTGCTAGGAATAAGTTCAGGAAGGTGCTTCAGAAGCCAAGATTTACCTCCGGCCCACCTCAAAAAAGGTTTTACAATATCTGTTAACTCTTGCACTTGATTCAAAGGTACTTAATTAAAGTTCTAACATTTTTGTGTAGAGTTCATAGGGTGCCCAATGTTGATTTTTACTAAGACACTCTAGGTCAACCATACATTCATTGAAGATTTGACCTCGAACAATTTATCAATTTTAATTCTATCATCTGAAGTTGTGTTGGGAATTAGTCTCGCCATGTATTTTGTTCCCATTCGCTTAGTTGCATCCTTTATCATTGGATGCATTTTCCGTGCAACTTCGAAAATAAAACTATCACCAAAGGCTAAGGTATTGCCTCCAAAAATTTTTAATTCATCAACCTTTTGAGCATCTGGCAAAGTAAGCGTACCTCCGGTGTGAACGATGGAGTGTCTCAATTGCCACAGAATTTTCAGTCTTTTAACATCTTTCCCGCTGAACAACTGATTTTCGAGTCCGAAGGCGTCAAAATAACTATTGACCTTCTCTGGAGAGTGCCAGCCCGACAAACAATCTGCAAGAACACTCCCAATTGAGGTTGTACCTATATTTCTATAGGCTGCAAGTCGTTTAATATCAATTGACACATTGGCGTTGGAATCAAGTTTCTTCAAAAATGACTCAACTTTAAATTTTTCAAGAAAGACAGAAAAATCAAACATCCCTGCAAACAAAATCCTTTGATACGTTTCAAAGTGTCCCATGATGGCGGGCAAGACCGCTACTGTTAAATGCTGAATGCTATCTAAGCTATCTTTTCTATAGGTCCCGTTACGATTCTTCGGGAATTTTCTTAAGCACATTTTGATCGAATCCTTTGCCTCGATAGTATATTTCAGAAAAGCAGTTGCTGGAGAGTCAAGATATTCTTCTAGACTGGTATGTGCATTAGTGGCATCACAAATATATTTATGAAATTCTTTCACGGGTTTGCCCATATTTCAAAATCAGTAGAAAACAAAGGTGTCGCAATTTCGGTTATTAGTAACATATGTGTCAATCGTCAGACCTAACTAGCAACCTACCATACATGCCATCGCTCAACCGCATCTTTTAGCTCGGTCAAATCCTGTGGTTTATATCGCCCCGTCGTGAACGGAAACCTGTGCCCAGCAAAGAGTTGAATGTCTTTAACATCCCATCCTTGTTTAAAGAGATTGACCAAAACAGACTGGTGAATGATCTTAGGATTGAGTTTTCTTTCGGGAAACAGAAAACGCTGAGATTGGACAAGGCACTGAGACTTGTCGAGCTTCATTTACAATTTCTGCAATCCTGTTAACCTTGTTTTTATCTCGTTGAGAATTCTCGAATCTCTTGAAACCTGCGCCTCAATGTCTGAAAACTCCTGAACATAAACGAACGCACTAAGCCACCCATTCGAATAGTTGTAGTTCTTAACAATGTGTTGATAGCCCTTACCTCTAGTTCTGCAAGAACAGATGATAATGTCGGGAGGTGTTCCACCTTCTAACAACAGACTATCTATGTTCTTCACATCCCAAAACACGTCACCCTTTGAGAATATTCCTATGGAAATATTATTAATAACTAAAACACACTTTGAGTCTTTTGTTAAATCTGATAAATCCAAATCAATTTCCCCTGCAGGTTGGTAATTGGTTATTATCCACTGGGCAATCTGATTGATTTTTGTAGTCTTGCCTGTGTTCGCCTTCCCTCTCAGTACAATAATTTTTCGCATCGTAATTCTAATCTATGTTTGAAATTTAATATCCCTTAAGCTTAATGATCTGATTAGGTGGGACTTTATATTTTCTATTATGTCTTTCATTCTCGCCACTGGGTTGATAGAATTTCACTTTAATTTCATTTTCTTGATCCTGAAACAGCTCAAGGATAGCATATCCGCCTACTAGTTGACTTTTTTCCCTATTTGTTGTTCTTCCAATTCCAGAAGACATAATTTCCCTTGCCTGAGGATCTACGTCAAAATATTGCTTAGGAAGTAAATTGTATTCCAATCTATGCATATCCCCCGAGCAAAAGATTACATTCTTATGTCCTTTTAAAATTGAGCCCAATTTCTTCAACTCATATTTATAATTTTGATTTTTTGATGTCGGCATTAGTCTGTCCGTTCCATCACACATAGTCGATCCCAAGCAAATAATTTTAACTCTCTTGTCTCCATCGGGAAGTTTCTTGTAGTTACCAAACTCCCATTCAATCCAATTCCATTGAATGTTTCCAATTCTAACACCTTCTGAATTTACCCTATAGTTCCCCTTTTTCTTCTGGACAACTTTATTGTTGGAACCTAATAAAGAAACGGAACGTTGAAGGTTTTCCCTCATAAAAAAATCGGCATAATCTCTTGATTCTCTGTAATATCTGGTGTCGAGCAAATAGATATCAACGAATCCGTATTCAATTTTTTGAAAGCAACCTTCATGAATAGTTCTCCAGGGATTACCATCTGGTCGTATCGGTATAGGCACATTCCATAACCCATGATGATTTAGTGATGCCTTTACTCTTAACGGATTCGGTCCATACTTCTTATTATGGAGTGCAAAGTTTCCAGCACCGCATTCTTCACTATTTACTTTAATAAAATCATGGTCATCATAGATAGCATATACTGGAGTATTTGAAAGATGCTTTTGGAAGTCTTTTATCTTGAATTGAGCCTCAGTAAATTCCCATTTCTTATGACGTCTCCAATCATTAGCATAGTGTGTGTCACCAAGTATTAAAGTGATATCTACGTCATTATGGTTCTTATTAATATGATCCCAAACCTTTTGACTACGATCTTCGCCCTTTTCCGCAGTTGTTTTGGCTTTTGCCTTTAAACACGATGTAACCAAGATTTTCAATGGTTGTTTGACGTTACGCTCAGGATAAGTTTTGAATTTGCCATCTGCTAAATACGGATCTATATCTTTACCGTTAATTCTTATGTTGTAAGTATAAACTGTTGAAGGACGTAGTGAATTGCAACTTGCAAACCATCCCTTGTTATACCTTTTTTTGTTATTCGGTCCTCGCAACGGTTTTTTGATAAATTCTATTTCAAAAAGCATTTTGCTCCTACTCATGTTCCAAATTTCTACAATCGTTTCTGTAGGTCTGATATCTTTCGATTTCGATGAAAAGACACCAACCCAAAATGACACATTTGTAGATGATATTGCTCCAACTTGGTGGCCTATAATTTTTGTGCTCATGATGTTCTATTTGGTGTCAATTTATTGATTCACATTTGAACTGTCAATAGTCACCTTTATCTAACCAACTACCACACATGCCACTTCTCGACCGCCTCTTTTAGCTCGGACAAGTCTTGCGGTTTATAACGCTCCGTGGTACTTGGAAACCTATGTCCAGCAAAGAGTTGTACGTCTTTGACATCCCAACCTTGTTTGAAGAGATTAACCAAAACCGACTGTCGAATGGTCTTTGGGTTGAGTTTTCTTTGGACAAACAGAAAACGCTGAGATTCGACCAAATAGTGAATTTGGTCGTTGGTAATTGGGCTTCCAAGTTTGCCAAGAAATAGTTGTGATCCGGCGTAGTTTTCAAGTTTGACCAACTCGCTTCGCTCTTTGTTCACGTACCTGTCCAAAAACAACACTTGATTGCTCTCTAATGGTAGAATTCTGGAATTGGTGTTCGTTCCTGCTTTTATCAAAACGGTTGCCCTATCCACATCCAAATCATCTAAGTGAAGCTTTTGAATCTCTCCGGTCGTAAGTCCCTGATAGATATAGAGAGAAAGAATCAACTTGTTTCGGTTTCTCAAAAGCTTGTAACGTGATTCTCGTTCAAGCAATTGCTCAAGCTCCTGGCGACTAAATAGATTCTGAAACTGAATGTCCTTTCTTTTGGTATTATGGATATACAGGTTTAGGGTTGGATTATCCATTCGCTTGCCTGCTAGAACCAGATAAGTGTATAGAGCCTTGATTCCAGAAAGCTCTGTTCGGATATGTTCTGAAGAAAGCTTTTGCTTACGCATTTCGTGCAGGTAATTGGTAATGTCGCGAAAGCTTGCCTGTTCAACAGCATCCTGACTACCAAAGGCCTGAAGAAGCATTCGGACACTTCGTGCATATCGCCTTGCCGTTCCCTTGGTGTAGTTCTGGGCTAGGTACTGGTTAAAACTCGTTGGTGTGTTCATTTTTGATTGAGTTGATTAAAATGGATTCGTTTAGAGTCAGCCCGAACAATGGATTCAACTACCAGTTGATCGGCATCGAGCTTCGTTCTGTTGTTTACCTGATTCCAATTAAGGCTGTAGCCCTCCAAGTACGCCTGGGTCATATCGAGGCTAGAATGCCCCAGAAACTGTTTAATCTGCTCTAAGGGCATTCCATTTTCTTTAAAGTGAGTAGCTATTGAGTGTCTCAGGGAATGCAAACTCATCGATTCACGCTCTCTGAGGCTAAATAAAGCCCTCTGAGCGATTTTCTTCACCATGGTGTTAGCATTACGCCCCTTCATGCGATTTCCTGCGTTATTGAGCAAAAAAGGGTGTTCGCTATTTTCGTTAAATGCCGGAACATGGTTTTTGATCAATTCTCTTCGCTCACCAAACTGATAGGCTCTAAAATCCTCAAGAATTTTAGAGTGAATTGGAACTTCTCTACGCCTTTCGAATTTACCCGATCGGACGGTCAGTTTGCCCAAGGTGTAGTCGATGTCTTTTAAGTCAATGCTTACTCCTTCGCTTCGCCTGAGTCCGCAACCATAGAACAAACCCAAGATGGCTCGTTCTCTTTGGCTTATACATGCCCTGTACAGGTTGTTAACCTGTTGTTTGGTCAGTGCTTTTCGCTTTGGAGAGTACGCTTTGGGAAAAGAAAGTCCGGTAAAAGGGTGGAGATCAATGGCGTTCACCTTAGCACACCAGTTAAAAAAGACCCGCATACTAAAGACCTGATGATTCAGCATGGATGAGGAAAGTCCTTTGCTTCCCTTTCTTCGGTAGTTGGGTCGTTCGTTGAGGTAGTGGTAATATTCTTGAATTTTGTCTGGATCAATTCGTTTGATATCAGAAATACTTCGCTCTTGCATGTAGAGCATCATCTCTACAATGGCGTGAGCGATGTTGTGCTGGGTGGTTGTGGTGTAACCTTTCACCAAGAGGAATTTTCTGAACTCAGCCAGGAGTGCTTGGTATTGCTCGCTTTGAATTAGTTGCTCGTTCATGCTCTCTTTTTTAGTTAGTTCGATTCGTATGATTCTGGTTATCCTGCATAATTTGCTCACCCACACACCCACTGGCTATTTTGGCTTTTAATCCGCTCATTGTTAAAGACTTGAGTGGGTGGATGAAAAATCCACCCACTATCGACCCACTCACCCACTGATTAGGCAACCTTTCCATATTTGGTGCTGATTCGGGTTAAGGTTGTTTGTAGTGTCTTTTCGACATGCTTTTTGAGTTGGTCGTATTCGGTTCGTTGAGCAATGCGGTAGGTAAAGCCTTGTTTGTATCGGTCACCCGAAACCACTTGTAGCATTCCATAGTCTCGAAGCTGGCGGATGTGCGACTTGATGGTGTTGGCCTTGGCTCGAAGTCCAAGTGCTATTTCCTTGGAGCTGAAGGTCTCAATCTTTTGCTCCTGACTCCAAGTCTTTAGGTTTTCAAAGA
Source organism: Bacteroidia bacterium (assembly GCA_017640445.1). Classification (GTDB taxonomy): domain Bacteria; phylum Bacteroidota; class Bacteroidia; order NS11-12g; family UBA9320; genus UBA987. Next base: position 26,635 of record JAEPQQ010000040.1, read on the forward strand.
ATTGGCGAGAAGCATTGCCCAACAGGTCTGATTTGTAGAGTAAGATTGGTTCAATCAGTCGGTTTGCCCATTTGATGTCATTAACATCTGTAATCAAGTATTCCACACCGTCAATGATTTCGATTTTCCTCTGATATTGGTTGAGTAGCGTTAAGGCTTCAATGAGCCCAAGGTAGATGGACATGGTTCTTCGTTTTCGCTCAACAAAGGGTGGTAGTTCCAAATCGTTAGCATAGATGTTCTTAACCCGATAGGGTTTGATTATCCGTTGTAAGTCCTGAAGCTGTTTAATGGTCTGGTTTTCCTTGGTTGTATCAATGCTCCGACTGGCTAGTTTCTTTTGGCGATCTAAGATGGCCTTGTCCTGTTCGTCTGACTCGTCTTGGCTAAGAATGATGTTGCGATTGGAGTTATCAGCATAAATCTGTTTGTCATCCGTGGTGCTAGCCATGATCGAGACCGGCCCCAAAGTCTCCTGATAGATGGTGGTAAAAGTCCCGTCCTTGAGCTTCTGTGTCACGCTCCGCGTTAACTTTCCTTTACTTTGGAGTTCTCGTAACTGGTAAGACACTTCATCGGAAACGTCGAACATATCCTGTATCATTATTACTTTACTGGTCAATGAGCCGTTGATGTTAAATAATGCCTTTTCTGAAATACTGGTTAGTTCCAAAAGTTCTTCGGGTGGCAGTGTGCGACCGATGGTTTCGAGCAAAAAACTTTTGCCTGTACCGGTGCTTCCAACATTGATTAGATGCAGTGGTCGAGAAAGCTTTCGGGAGATCGAAACTAAAAAGCAAATCATTCGATTGTCCTTCTCGTTTACAATACCGATGTTGTTAAGCAAACCGGTATACAGAGTTTCCAAAAGTTCAGGACTCCGAGCCAGTTCTTTAGCCTTTTGGTAGCCTTTTTCAGTTAGCCCATGTGATTTCCCTTGTTGGTTGAGGCTGTCAGTTTCCCAGTCTTTTTGTTTTTGTTTGGAAGCCATGGACTCTTCAATTTGCAGGATAACATCGTCTAGTGCGGTTTGAAGTTCATCTTCATCGGCTCCAATATACTGGCTTGCCTCCTGGACAAGTTCCGTAACCGATTGAAAATGGTAAAGATCAACCGAGTTTCTGTAAATCCGACTGGGCATTTGTTTATGACGAATCCGCAATGTCACCTCCAGTCGGTTAAACTGGTTCATATGTACATTTTCCATTCCTCCAACCAGATCAATGGAAATAGGACTTTGCTCAAGATGTTCTTGTTCGTTCTGGTTAAAGGGTTCAGCTAGGTTCATCGCTAAGGGTAGTTTCCTTTCTTTACTGCTTGATACAGGCGATAGTTGCTCGATTGTGATAGAGAGCTGCTTTTCTTGGATGAATTGTTCTAAACGTTTGAGTTCCTTGTCATCCATCAAGTCCAATGGCAGTTGGATGGTTGATAGGTTTGAAAGCTCTGCGATCAACATAAAATGCTCATTTATAAGCACTCCTTTGTTCAGGGATATTGTCGATCGATCGGTTGGGTTTGAACTCAGGTGTTTAGCCGTTTGAACAATGTTGTACTCTAAGCTCAGCAATTTGGTTCCTTGATCCGGATAGTAGGGGTAGAGTCCTTGATCATTCAAATAGCTCCCTTCATCCAAGGCCTCTTGGGAAAGGCTAAAGAAGTTTATGACGTTACCTTCTTGGTCTCTAAGTGGAAAGGTAATACACCCCTTTGCCCAAATGTGGCGGTATCTGCCATCGGCATCTAGCCTGCCAAGCAGGTTCATCTCCTCATAGATCGCTCTAGCGGCAACATCAATTGATTTGCCCTTTTTTCGATGAAACTTCCCCGAGTTATACCCAACACCAACAAGATCGTTTGTCCAGTCAATCCCCAAGGCCAAAACCAGTCGTTTAGCCGTTTGAGCATTCTGAAGAGCTTTTCGAAAGCTCAATTGCAAATTGGATATAACGTCTTGTTTGTTCATCTTGTCGTTTACTTTGGACTTACCGTCCTAGCCATGAAAGCCCTGTAAATAACTTCGCTACGTACACACTTTGTTTTGAAAATACGTAGGACTTCTTACAGTATTTTTTCCGATCATAATTCTTGCTCATGATCCCGTGTTTGAATTGCCTGTCGCTGCCGGTGTATTTGCTCTAATCGGCTTAGTCGCTGATTGATTCGGTGCATCTCTTCCCTTCTATGAAGGGCCTGCCACATTTGAGGTGTTATGCCGCAGCGCTTAAAGGAGTGACGTTTGCCATCAGAATCCAAGATGCCTTGAGGTTGATCGTCTTTTGAGTAGTACAGTCCTAGGCCTAGTTTGGCCAGTTCTTGCCGAAACTGATTTTCGGAAGTGCATCGTGGCAAGATGGTATCTCTAACAAATTTCATATTCGCTAATGTTTAAATCTTAATCTCTAATCTCGTTGGTGGTCATGGTCTTGCTCTATTCGGTTTTGATGTATGTTCATCAGTTGCTGTTTGATTTTCTCCTCTCTGGAAACTTCCTGTTCGGTTTCCAGTTGAAGTATTTCCTTTGGTTGTAACCCGAGGGGCTTAAACCGATATTTTCTTCCCGTTTCAGGATGCACAATCCCGGTTAGTACACCGTCGTGATTTCTTTCGTAATGAAGGAATCCTGCTTGGTTTATTAGGTCGATGAAATGCCTCATGGATTGAGACCGGTTATACCATTGCCGTACCTGCAAGCGGAGTTTTTCTTTGTCAGAGCGACCATGTCTTATCAACTGAAAGTCTCGTTCTGTTTTGTATTCTTTGTTCTGACCGTGATGAACCAAGCTTCTTGACAGTTCAGGGTATTGCCTTTGGACAAAGGATTCTAACTGGTTTTTAAGCTCGAGCAGTTCAACTTTCTTCAGGCCGGCTGAACGTCCGCGATATCTTGTCCCTCCAGAGATAATATGCGCGTGGTAAGACGCCTTATCAAAGTGTAGAACCGCAAACGACACCGTATCACCTCTTAACTCGAGATACTTCTTTACGATGGCTCTTAACTTGTCGGGTGTAGCTGAATGTTCAGCTTTCGAAAGACTTAGGATTTCGTGGAAACAGTAGACCCTATTGGTAGTAATTTTCCTCCACGCCTCATTATCAATAATCTCCTGGATGATGCCCTTGGTATCCTCGGGTTTGCTTCTGAGATTGTGTACTATCGGCGCGACAACCTTCCCCTCTGGCGTTACGTTCTTGCCCTCACGCAGGACATAATTTACGGCATAGGAAATTGAACTGAGTTGATGACGGCTTAAAATCTTAACAATCGGCATAGCTTAGTTCTTTGGTTTGAGATAGTTCATCAACTGTGCCTCTGCTTGCTCCAGTTGTTTCGTCACTCTTTGAATATCCCCCTCGCCGTAGAGTCCGTTAATTGCAAGCCCCAGATTTCTTAATACCGTTACCAAGGTTTCTTTATTAGGAATGAAGTCCTGTCCCAAACTGTAGCCGATGACTAGGTCTTTAGCCAGTTTGGTTGGCGTGATCTGTCCCTGACACTTATCCTTGAACCGCTGGTACTCCGCTTTACAAAGCATAAATCGGATTTCGTGCCGATGCTGACGGTAATTCTTAGCCCAGTTTTTTTGATATCGTTTTCTAAAGGCTCTTTTAGCCTTTAGAATTTCAGCTTTTGAGCCGTTAAGAACACCTTGTGTTCTTAAGTACCTGGTGAGTTCTTTACTTCGTTTCATTGTCCTGATGTTGAGCCCTGAGGTTAAGATTGATTTGGGTTAAGTTTTTTCCGTTGGGAAGCTTGTCAATTAGCGACTCCAACGCAGGCATTGGTATAGTCAGCCGCTTTCTCATTCGTCTGATTTTATAAAAGGGCTTAAGCCGTATGATGGAGGCTGGATTGTTACCCGTTAGCAGTACGGCCTTTCCCTTAAGGGTTCGAATGGCAAAGGCGGACATAATCGGTTCTTTAACTTTTGAACCGTTGTCTTTTCTGACCTCTTCATAGCCAATGTACTCCTGGAGATATTTAGCCGTGTCTAGGTCCATTCCGGGTAAATAGAGTTTTGCAAAGGCATTTGCCTGAATTACTTCAGCAATGGATTTTGAGTACGTGCTTTCAATGGACTGTGGACTTTGGAATGCGCAGCATAACCCGACTCTGTACTTTCTGAGGTTAAGAAAGCTGGTTTCCAGAATTTTACCAATCGAAAGACTACTGCATTCATCTAAAAATATGGAAATCGGAAGATCATCTTTCTCTGGAAGCGACTTCATTAGTGATCGCAGAATATCGGTGTACAACAGATTTTGCACTAAGGACAGAAACTCGTCGTCCAATACATCCGATTGTATAAACACCGCCGTCTTTTTCCCTCTCAGGTCAGTCCAGTTAAACGTACTGATTGATGTTACCAGCGCTATGTTTTCGTCAATACGACTAAGCGAGGATTTAAGAGTGGTCAAAGTGCTCTGTCGCGATTTTTCAGGAATTGCAATAATGGCTGAGAAAGCCCTGATAAGTTCATCATCCCCGTGAATCGCTACCAGGTGGTCCAATGCGTGTACATCAGCGATAAACGACTCGACAAGAAACTTTAAACCCGATAGGTTGTGATTCTCCTCTGGACAACATTGCTTGAGAATGGTTAAGAACACACCACACCATTCTTCTGCGGAGATCACCCAGTAATCCTTCTTGGTAAAACTGGCCGAAATAATCATCTGCGCAACCCGAGCAATATCTCCTTTACTCATCTCACCGGCCAATACATTTACCCCATCTGTGCTCAATAAGGCATCCGTCGGGTTGATGACCTTGATAGCGTAACCTGATCTGGCCAAAAAACCTGCCGTTCTTACAAAGTCCTTTGGTACATCACGGGCGATAAAACTTGAACCGTTATCCACCAAAAAGTTATTGTAAAACACCGTAGAAGACTTACCCGAACCCGAAACGCCATATACAATGCAATGCATGGTGGAATCAGGTTTTGACAAGGCTC
>JAEPQQ010000041.1:0-405 GCA_017640445.1 Bacteroidia bacterium
AACCATCCACGACTGTGGAGTGCTTCTAAGAACTTCCGGGATACGACAGAAAATTTTGGCCCTAATTTGGTTTAAACTCCCCATTTATAGATCATATGCCGTTACTGTGGTATCCGAAGCCACGAAAAAACATCTGTTAGAGATTGTCAACTGCCCCGCTGATAAAATTCGTGTTATAAACGTACCCATAAGTGAAGATTTTTCTTTCACTAACCAGCAGTTCAACAAAGAAAAACCTCGAATACTTCAATTGGGAGCTGCTCCCAACAAGAACTTAACCCGATTGATCAACGCCGTAGAGGGCATGTCGTGTCATCTTGTACTCATTGGTAAGCTTTCAGAAACAAACAAAGGTCTTTTGGAAGCACATAATGTGAGCTATGAAAACCACATAGACCTTCCATT
>JAEPQQ010000041.1:415-31590 GCA_017640445.1 Bacteroidia bacterium
GACCATTACAAAAAATGTGATCTCCTTTACTTTGCTTCCACTTTTGAGGGCTTTGGGATGCCCATACTCGAAGCACAAACCACTGGTAGGGTTGTTTTGACATCAAACCGCGCATCGATGCCGGAAGTAGGTGGCAATGGTGCTCATTATGTTGACCCTTACAGCGTTGAAGAAATACGCGAAGGAATTGCAAAACTGGTTGAAGACGAGAACTACCGCAACCAGTTGATTGAACACGGTAGACAAAACGCTACTCGGTTTTCACCCGCTAACATTGCCAACCAATACATGGCAATCTACGACGAAATACGGTCCAATACGTGAGTCGGAATACAACAAAAAAATTAAAAACACTCTTTATTGGCTCCTTCCCAAAGGAAACCAAAGGAGGTAGCTCTACGGCCAGTATTTTGCTGCTTGAGACCAGTCAGTTCAATGGAAATCACATCATTAAACTCGATTCAACGCTCGATGATATCTCTGACAACCGATTTGCGTCCAGGGTATTTAGGGCGTTTAAACGACTCATTCGATTAACCATCATTCTGTTTAGAGATAGGCCCAACAATGCCTTGATTTTCTGTGGCCATGGCTGGGGTTTCATCGAAAAAGGAGTTATGGTTCACTACATGAAGTGGTTTGGAGTAGAGTCTGTACTGGCGCCCAATTCCGGCCTTATACTTCAAAGTCTGAAGCGAAAACGATTCGAGCGATTCGTTTCGAGGGTTTTTAACCGATGTAAACACGTCATCTGTCAGGGGCAATACTGGAAAGACCTGTTTTCTGAATACGTAGAAGACCCCTCCAGATTGGTGATTGTACGCAACTGGTTGGGAGAAGACACCATTACCGACCCAATACCACCATTTTCCATGCCGCCACGTGACGAAATTAACCTGGTTTATCTGGGTTGGCTGGAAAGGTATAAGGGCATTTCGGACTTACTCGAAGCCTGTCATATCTGCAAACAAAAAGGAACAAAAATTCGCTTGGATATCTGGGGAGAGGGAAGTACCCGTGACGAAATTCAGGTACAAATTGAGCGCCTCGGCCTTCAGCAAGATGTGAAACTAAAGGGATGGGCCAACGAAGCCGATAAACAACAAATTTACGGGGACCAGCCTATTCTGGTTCTGCCTTCCTACTATGAAGGCATGCCCAATGTGGTTCTTGAAGGCATGGCACACGGTTTACCCGTAATTGCCACCGAAATATCAACGTTACCTGAGATGGTTGACCACAACGTCAACGGTTTACTTTGTCCTCCGAAAAAACCAGAAGAACTGGCACAAGCCATCCTTAACCTTGGGCTTGACCACCTCAAGCGCCAGGAAATAAGAGAAAAAGCCAAGCTGGCAGTTTCGGGCTTAGAATCGTGGAGAGCTGCAGAGCATCTGGTGCGTTTACTCAACGACAAAGTCCAAGTAGCCGGCAAACCCAGGCTGTTGATACTGTCCGACTGGTTTGAACCTGCCTATAAGGGTGGTGGCCCCATTACCTCCTGTTATAACTTTTGCTTCCATTTTAATCAGGAGTTTGACATTCAGGTTATTACCTCCAATTCCGACTTTAAATCAGACAAGCCGCTTCCTGTTGAAAAAGACAGGTGGGTAACGAAGCCTTATGGAATACAGGTTTTCTACGCTTCCGGCATAGTTCGGTATCTCCAACGTCTGGTTGTGCGGCGAAAACACCAACCCGATATTATCTATTTGCAAGGTGTATTCTCCCTTAAGTTTGGCATCCTGCCACTTGTTCTGGCCAAAATCGGACTTCTACGGTCGCAGTTTATTGTTGCACCTAGAGGTATGTTACAAAGCGGTGCTATCGAACAAAAAACAGGAAAAAAGGTACTCTACCTGGCCTTTGCTCGCTTCTTTGGTCTATTCAGAAAAATCCATTTTCAGGCAACCGATCAAACCGAAAAGCTAGATATACACGAACACACACGGGTTAGCAAGGAACAAATTAGCGTCTTACCGAACTTCCCCAACGTATTCAATGAGCAAGGTAAAAAAAACGCCTTCCGCATCAAGAATTCGGGAGATGTTCGTTTGGTTTATTACTCTAGAATTTCACCAAAGAAGAACCTCGAATTTTACCTCGACGTATTGAACTATTCATTTAACGGATACGTCGACCTCGCTATTATTGGTCCGATTGAAGAAGAATCCTATTGGAAAGAACTTAAAGGTAAAATAGAACAACTACCTGACAACGTGAACGTTGAGTACCTCGGCGCCATGCCTTTACAACAGTCTCTCAACAAAATGAAAGAGTTTCACTTTATGGTTCTCCCCACTCTCGGTGAGAACTATGGTCATGTTATCGTGGAAGCCTTTTCCGTGGGTTTACCGGTAATTGTTTCGGATCAAACTCCCTGGAGGGATCTTGAGTCCAAGCAACTTGGTTGGGACCTTGAACTTGACATGGACATATTCCGTAAAAACCTTGTGCAAATTATTTCCATGACTAATTCGAATTATACCGAGTTTTGCACCGCTGCGTTGAACTACGTAGAAACGGAGATAAAACCCGAGATAAAAGATTTAAAAAATCAATACGAAACTGTTCTTAATAAAATTATTATTTGATGTACACACTTGGTATTAATGCTTATCATGGTGACTCATCGGCTTGTATCTACAAAAACGAAGAGTTAATTGCTGCAACAGAAGAAGAGCGCATACTGCGAGTAAAGCATTGGGCCGGCTTGCCGGTTGAAGCAATCAAATTTTGTCTGAATGAGGCTGGCATAAGCCTAAAAGAGGTTGACGTTATCACCGTTTCACGTGACCCTAAGGCCAAACTCGGAAAAAAAATCATCCAAACTTTAAAAAAGGGTATTTCCCTAAAAGCGGTTAAAGACCGAGGAGCCAATTCCCTTAAGATAACGAAGATTAAAGCCGACATTGCCAAAGCACTCGGACATGACGAATCTGAAATAGATGCTAAGGTTTATTTTGCTGAACATCACAGAAGTCATATGGCTTCGTCATTCTTTGTTTCTCCATTTGAAGAAGCCGCAATATTGTCGATCGATGGTATGGGCGACTTTTCTTCAACCATGCGAGGGACCGGAAAAGGCAACCAAATGGATGTGATCGATAGTGTTTCATATCCGCATTCTATTGGAATATTCTACACCGCTTTTACTCAGTATCTTGGCTTTCCTCATTACGGTGATGAATACAAAGTTATGGGGCTCTCTCCATACGGTGAAGCCAACATGGTAGATCAGTTGGAAGACGTTGTTCGCTTAACCGACGACGGTTTATTTGAACTGAACGAAGTGTACTTCAAACACTTCAAAGAAGGTGTGGCAATGGACTGGGAAGGTGGTTCTCCAAGCATCGAATCTATTTATTCGAGTGCTCTGGAAGAAAAGTTTGGCCCAGCTCGAAAAAAAGGTGACGAACTAACTCAGTACCATAAGGATCTTGCTGCAAGTGTTCAGCGTTTTACCGAACGTATTATTTTTCACCTGGCTGAGGACCTCTACAAGCGTACAGGTCTTAAGAACCTCTGTATAACCGGAGGTGTTGCTCAGAACTCAGTGGCCAATGGAAAACTGCTCGCCAATACATCGTTTGAACGCCTGTTTGTTCCACCTGCAGGGCATGACGCTGGTACTTCGGTGGGCTCTGCACTTTATTACATGCATCAGGAAAAGAAGCAACCGAGGCCCGCATTTAAGCACCAGGCCTATACGGGCGCTCAGTTCACCAACGAGGAAATTGGAGAGTTTTTACAAGATAAAAAAGGTCAGATAACGTTTCATGAGACGGAAGAAGACCTGATTGGTGACGTGGCCAACTTGCTGCACGAAGGCAACGTAATTGGTTGGTTTCAGGGACGCGCAGAATTTGGTCCCAGAGCACTTGGAAACCGAAGCATCATTGTAGATCCAAGCCGCTCTGACGCTAAAGACCTGCTCAACAGTAAAATCAAGAGACGTGAAAGCTTTAGGCCATTCGCGCCTTCCATCCTCAAAGAAGCAACAAAAGACTTCTTCGAAGTGGTAGATGACGTACCTTTTATGGAAAAGGTATATAAGATCAAGGAAGACAAACGAACCGTTATTCCTGCTGTTACGCATGTCGATGGAACCGGTCGACTACAAACGGTTGAAGAAAAAGACAATCCTCGTTACCATAGACTGATTAAGACCTTTAGCTCTTTAAGTGGTATACCAATACTGTTGAATACATCATTTAACGAGAACGAACCCATAGTAAACTCCCCTGCGCATGCCTACGATTGCTTTGCGCGAACGGAAATGGATGTATTGGTATTGGGTAACTACGTGATAAAACGTCCTTGAAAGTATCTTTAGTAACGGCTTGCTATAACAGCGAGAAAGATCTGGAACAGACACTGAAAAGTGTTGCCGATCAAACCTACAACAACATCGAGCACGTGCTAGTTGATGGAGGATCTACAGACTCCACCCTGGACATTATCAAACGATTTGACCACGTCACGAACTGGGTAAGTGAGCCCGACAAAGGAATTTACGATGCCCTTAACAAAGGTGTTCAAATGGCTACCGGCGATGTGATCGGCTTTGTTCATTCCGACGACTATCTGTTGGACAACACCATTATTGCCTCAGTAGTAGAACAGTTGACCGCCAAACCACAGGTAAGCGCAATTTATGGTGATATTATCTTTGTCAACGACGAAGGAAAAACCATTCGATACTACAGTTCTAAATCGTGGAGTTTTAAAAAAATGGCGGTTGGAAAAATGCCCGCCCACCCCTCCTTCTTTGCACGAAAAGAAGTATACGACCGTTACCTGTTTAATCTGAACTACAAAATCGCTGCCGACTTCGATCATATTCTTCGGGTAAGTAAGGACCCCGAGTTTAGTCTTGAATACATTCCGTTGGTAACCACCGCCATGCGCATGGGTGGCGCTAGTACAGACGGTATCAAATCTAATATTCGTATTAATAAAGAAATACTAGCCATCTGTAAGTCGAATGGCGTTAAAAGTAACTACCTAAAAATATACTCAAAGTACCCATCCCGGTTACTGGAGTTTTTAAAACGTGAAAAGTAAGATCCTTCTTACCGGAGCTTCAGGCTTTGTCGGACGTCATGTAATTGACGAACTTGGTTCGGATTATGAGTTGCATGCTGTTTCCACAAGTACCCAACAACTACCGGGAATTGAGAAACAATTTCATTGGGACAAGCTCCATGATGTGAACGACTCGTATCTTGCCGTTATTCATCTGGCAGGTCTTGCCCACGATACCAGTAGTTCTGCAGGGGAACAGGCGTACTTCGATGTAAACCAGGGTCTCACGCGAAAACTATTGGATCACTGCATTCAACTACACCCTAAAACGTTTATTTACCTTAGCAGTGTTAAGGCGGTAGTTGACTCTACCTCCGACACCATTGTAACGGAAGAAACACCTTCCAGTGCAACCAACGTTTACGGTCGGTCTAAACTGGCTGCCGAAAAAGAAGTGGCTAAAGCAGAGCTAAAAGCGACCAAAATATGCCTTAGGCCCGTAATGATCTATGGGAAAGGTCAGAAAGGAAATTTGACCACGCTGGAAAAGTTGATTCATCGTGGTATTCCATTTCCTTTTAAGTACTGGAAAAACCAAAGGTCGGTTTTGTTCATAACCAACCTTACCAAAGTGCTTCGAAGACTGGTGGAGACTCCTATTGCGTCGGGAACATACTTTGTAGCAGACGATGAAGCAACGTCCACAGTCGGCTTGCTTAAGTACATCGGTGAAGGAATGCGTAAGAAACCGCGTTTCGTACCGGTTCCAAATGGTTTAATACGTTTTCTTAGGAGCCTCTTACCACAAAAAGTAAAACATACTGCCGACAAAATTCTAGGCAGTTTGGAAGTGGATAACAACAAACTCAAGTCTGAACTCGGCATCACCCAAATGCCGTTCGCCACACAACAAGGCTTTGTTCTAACCTATTCGAAATCATGACGGATGTATTCGTACTCATATTGCTTTCTGCGATCGGCTGCTGGTCGTACTTCTTTTGGGCCAGAAAGAAGCAAATCGTGGATATACCCAATGAACGAAGCTCACATACCCACAGCCCGGTAAGGGGTATGGGGCTTGCCTTATTGGCTCCCGTTTTGGCTCTGATCTGGTTTGAACCTTCCCGCCTTCCCATGTTACTGGGAGTGATCATTGCCATTCTTACAGGATACTTCGACGACCGAATAGACCTTCGCGTTTACATACGACTACCTCTGTATTTCGCTTCGGTTGTTCTGGCTACCTACCAACTGTTTATCCCAATGTTTTCGGAAACCGGAACAATTCTGCTTTATGCAGCACTCATTGTTCTGGCCGTCGGTATTGTAAACACGTACAACTTTATGGATGGGATTAACGGAATTACTGGTTTGTATACCCTTGTATTTGTGTTATGTTCCTATTTCCTGTTAACCAGCCTATCAGGTGAAACCACCTGGGTGTATCGTTTGGTTATGGCCGTTACAGGGTTTGCCCTGGTATTTGGCTCGTTTAACTACAGAAAAAAGGCCCTGGCTTTTCTTGGTGATTCGGGCAGTGTCTCACTTGGTGTAATCGTTTCGATCTTGTTGTTTCTTCTCGGAATAACGGTGAACCACTGGGGCGTCATCATTTTGCTTTCTGTGTATGGAGTAGACAGCGTGTCAACCATAATCTTACGACTGCTCCGGCGAGAAAATATCTTTAAAGCACACCGATCGCATTTGTATCAAGACCTGGTTCACGTGCGAAACTGGACCCATATGCAAGTGGCTGTGTTATATGCTTCTCTTCAATTGATCATAAACCTTATTTTCTTTAACGATATTTTAGCCAGAGAAGTAAATACGTTTTCCATTATCATTACGTTGTTGGTACTGGGACTAGCCTATCTCCTGGTAAAGAAACAACTAGGGCAGCTAACGTTTAACAAGGCTTCCAATGAATAGAATCAGGTTTGTTATTTGCGGTTTTGGACACATCGGTTCCCGTCATTCTACCATAGTTAAGGGGTATCCGGAAACGGATGTTGTAGCCATTATCGACCCAAGGGAAGAAGTTCAGGAACATCACCTCTATCCTACCGGCGTTCCCTACTTCCGGAATTTTGAAGACTTCCGGAAATCAGAGATCGAGGCGGACGTGGTAACCATAGCCTCTCCCAACAGCCTTCATGTTCCCCTCGCCGTTAAGGCACTGGAATATGGATCGCACGTGGTAATTGAAAAACCCATGGGTACCAGTAAGCTAAATTGTGAATCCCTCTTGTCTAAAGCCCTGGAATCAAACAAACAGATCTTCGTGGTCAAGCAAAACCGCTACAGCCCTCCAAGCAAGTGGTTAAAGCAAATTGTAGAGGAAGAAGTTATTGGAGACATCTACATGGTTCAGATCAATTGCTACTGGAATCGCGACAACCGATACTATAAGCAAGGAGGATGGAAAGGAACCAAGGACCTGGATGGCGGTGTACTCTTCACACAATTCAGTCATTTCATAGACATTATGTTCTGGGTTTTTGGCGACATCCGTAACATAAAAACCAATCTGCAAAACTTTAACCACGCTCATAATACTGAGTTTCCTGATAGTGGAAGCTCTATGTTTGAGTTTGTGAACGGTGGTATTGGCTGTATCAACTTCTCTACCAGTGTATGGGATACGAACATGGAAAGTTCCATTACCGTAATTGGATCAAAAGGTAGCTTAAAAATAGGAGGTCAATACATGAATGAAATCGAGTATTGCCATATTGATAACTACGAACAGCCTGAATTGCCTCCGACCAACCCTCCCAACGATTATGGTCCCTTTAAGGGATCGGCGGCTAACCATCACTATGTAATCGAAAACGTGGTAAATACATTACGAGGAAACGACAGCATTACCGCCAATGCGTTTGAAGGACTTAAAGTGGTAGATATTATCGAACGAATCTATAAAGCAGTTGACGGGTAAGAGCCAACATGTATGGCTGTTTAATTACAGTAATATTCTGGAAAAACAATCTAATCCCAGAATTACCGCCTACTACGAATTTCTGGAGAAACAAGGTCACAAGCCTTGTTTTTGTTTTTTTAGAGGAAAACGAAAAACGAAAAACCAATTCCGTTTTAAAACACTGCACTGGTTAGCACATGGACCTGCATTGTTTCCATTTCAACTGCTCTTTAATAAACTTGCCTTCCAGATTCTTCTGAAAAAAAATGTTGATGTTGTTTATGTCTATTCTCCCAACATACTTTTTCTTCCTATTTACCTGGCTTGTGTGTTGAGAAGAGTTCCACTGCACATCGAAAAAACAGAACTCGATTCAATAAAACAACAGGAAAACAGCAAGGACATTGTTAACAGGTTCCTTTACAAAATGGATGAGTTCATCGCTCCCAGATTGGCCACCTCGTTAATCACCATCTCTAACCGCTTAACAAGTCACTACCAGCAAATTAGTTCAAAACCCATCTTTCAATTAACCGCATTCATCCCGTACCACGCACTGAACTGGAAAAGTGGAAACGAACCAGAAAAAAGAGATGGAATTACACTTGGATACTTGGGTAGCTTTGGCTTAAAAGACGATCTGCACACGCTAATTGAAGCATATAAACGTCTAAGGGGTGAAGGGCTTCCTATAAACCTTAAAATGGTCGGACGTGCGCCGTCGCACCTAAATCAGTCAGAAGACTACAATGAAATAGAGTTAACCGGAGAACTTCCCGCTCACCAGCTCCTTGCAGCGCTATCAGATTGCGACCTGATGGTTGCCATTCGAAAAGATTCTGACTATGCCAACTATGGTTTTCCATCTAAGTTGGCTGAGTATTTCATGACGTCTAAACCAATTATCTGTTCTCGGTCTTCCGATATTCCAGACCTACTGGAACACAAAAAGCAGGTTTATCTCATTCAAAGCGAACAAACCGACGAATTGGTTGAAGCCATCCGATGGCTGTTTGAGCATCGTACTGATGCTACTGAAATTGGAATGAGTGGAAATCGCTGGGCGTTGGATCATTGGCACCCCGATCGCGTGTTAGTCGATTGGTCTGAGTGGATATTTCGCAGTTAAGCCCTCGATACCCGGCCGTCCTCCAACGTATATCTCTCGTTGGTTTCCGGACAAAAAGCAACTCCCTTACTATCAAACTCTAATTTGTGTCCATGTCGGCTCACCCATCCTGCATGCCGCGCAGGATTCCCAATCACCAGTGAATAAGGAGCTACTTCTTTGGTAATGACGGCTCCGGCGCCCACAAAGGCATACTCTCCAATATCGTGTCCACAAACGATGGTGGCATTCGCTCCGATTGATGCCCCTTTTCGAACTGCAGTCCGGGTATACGATCCCCTCCTAACAACTGCACTTCTCGGATTCTTTATGTTGGTAAATACGACCGAAGGTCCCAAAAAAACATCATCCTCACAGATGACGCCGGTATAAACCGAAACGTTATTCTGGATTTTAACGTTGTTGCCCAGAATCACTTCCGGCGATACCACAACGTTTTGGCCAATGTTGCAATTTTCTCCAATGGTGCACCCACTCATGATGTGAGAAAAGTGCCAGATCTTGGTTCCATCACCAATGGATGCCCCTTCATCTATAATGGCCGTTTCGTGGTTGAAATATCCCATGATTCTCTCAATTACGTCTAAGTGTATCGTTCCATCTCACGTTTTACATCGCGCGACTTGATATCTTGTCGTTTGTCGTAGTTCTTTTTACCCCGCCCAAGACCAATACGCAGTTTTGCGAAACCGGTATCCGAAAAGAACAATTCCATTGGAACAATGGTATAACCCTGATCTTTCATCTTGTTACGAAGCTTTCGTAATTCTACCGTGGTTAATAACAACTCCCGTTCACGCAGTGGTTCCTGCTCCACATAACCGGCATTTTTGAATTCCGCTATGTGCATTCCCTTTATTCTTATCCCGGTGTTGGTCAAATAACAATATGCCTCTGAAATAGTGGCTTTCCCGTCGCGAAGTGATTTCACCTCCGCCCCTGTCAACACCAAACCGGCTACAAATTCCTGTTCTATCGCATATTCGAATGTGGCCTTTCGGTTTCGTATTCGAATTTCTTTCTTTTCCTTCTTAGCCATTTGTTGCTTTTTCTTTGATTTGGTTTACCTGGTTTTTCGTTAAGACCCGTTGTCCTACAGTTCCGGTTGCTATCAACCGGCTACCAACCTTCGCTTCAAAGGTGCAGGAAATTTTAGTTCCATTCAACTCGCAAATTCGGGCAGTAAACTCCACCTGCTGCCCAAGAAGAGCCGGTGACTTATGCTGCACGGTGAGGAAGCTTCCTATTCCTTCTTCGTGTTCCTCGAGTATATCCAGTACAAACAGCCTCCCCGTCCACTCCGCATCTCTCCCCAGAGCAAATGTTGCATAGAACGGATGCACCATTCCAGCCTCAAACTCAGCTAAATCTTCACGCCGAACTGTACGTATAAACGTTTTTTCGTCTCCAATCTTAAACTTGTCGATCATGCCAACTCAATTAAACTAACTCCCTCTCCGCCCAAGCGCACGTCTTCATACGTAATGCGTTTAACATGGCTCGTCTTGTGGTAGTAGTCGCGTATCACCTTTTTCAAAATGCCGTCTCCTTTTCCGTGGATCAACCTCAGATTATTCGCCCCAATAACAATGGCATCATCTATCCATCGATCGATCTCCTTGAGGGCCTCTTCCGTACGCATACCTCTTACGTCTTTTTCAAGCGAAAAATCTTGTTGACGCTTCATAAAGCTCACATCCACTTTTGATTTGCCGGTGCTTTTCTTTACCTGTACGGGCTTTAGCTCTGAAAGCAGATAAGAAGACTTCATAATTCCGGCAACCACTACTGCCTTGTTTTTTCTAATCGCAACCACCTCTCCTTTACTCGAGGAGTTTGGAATCCGTACCACCGAGCCTACTTTAATCTCCTGAACCTGTTTGGGTTTGGGCTGTTCTTCTGTAACCGGTTCTCCGCTTAACTTTTCTTTCCGTTTCCGCAGACTCTCTCTGGCCGATTTGGTAACTCGTTTGTCTGCACCACTTTCCTTAATGGTTTTAATCGTTTGTTCAATTTGCGCGTTGGCTCCTGAAATAAGTTCCATGGCCTTGTTACGTGCATTGTCAAGTATCTCTACCCTACTCTTCTCTACGGCAGTCTTGAGCTTCCGGTATTCCGACTTTATAGAATTGAGATACGCCTGCTCTTCGGACACTTCTTTTAACTTATCGTGATACTCCTTACGCTCCTGTTCCAATACCGCCAAAAGCTCGTCGGTCTTTTGCTGTTTGGTATTTGATCGTTTACGCGCCAGTGCTATCAGTTTTTTAGGTAATCCTATGTTCTGAGCCACCTCTAGGGCAAATGAACTACCGGGTTTACCCATTTCAAATTGATACAGGGGCTGCAAACGTTTCGCGTCGTACATCATGGAGGCATTTATCATTCCTTCTTCCTGCTCCGCAATACTTTTCACACTACCAAAGTGTGTAGTGATAGCGCCTCTTGGTCGTTTTTTGTTTAACTCAAGGATAACCGCCTCGGCCATTGCTCCTCCAAAATTCGGGTCAGTTCCGCTCCCTATTTCGTCAATAATTAAAAGTGTAGAAGGTGTACTCTTTTCAATAAAGTACTTCATTGATGTAAGATGACTACTGTACGAGCTCAAGTCGTTCTCAATCGATTGATTATCGCCAATATCGACAAAGATCTGTTTGTAGAAGCCCAGCTCAGAATCTGGCTCGCACGAAGGAAGTAATCCGCATTGCAACATGTATTGATTCAAAGCCAAAGTCTTTATGGTAACCGACTTTCCCCCAGCATTGGGGCCACTGATCACTACCAGGCGATTTTCGTCGCTCAACGTAATGTTCATCGGTACGGTTTCCTTCTTTCGTTGCTCATTTGCCCTAAGTAACAAGGGGTGATACATATTTTTAATGGTACAATTCGACGATTTAACCACAATGGGTAAACTGCCTTTCATAGAATGCGCCAGTTCCGCCTTGGATCGAATAAGGTCAAAAATGGCCATTCGCTGAGCAAAAAGTTTAAGATCGGATTGATGTAAACGGGCTTTACCCGTTAGCTGTTTCAGGATGCGTTGCATCTCCCTGTCTCTCTCCAGTTCAAGCTCCCGTTGGCGGTTAGAAGCTTCCAACACCTCGATCGGTTCGATATACAATATCTTTCCACCTCCCGATTCATCGTGCATAATACCCTTGATTTTTCGTTTATGCTCCGCATAAATTGGAATTACAAGCCTTCCGTCTTTTACGCTGATTTCCGTTTCAGAAGTCCATTTTTTATCTGAAGCCTGGTTATAAATGCGTTGAATAATGCTATATGCCTCGCGTTTGTTTGCATCAATATCGTCGAGTAGTTCAGCCAGCTTTCTACTCGCATTCCGTTTCCATTGCCCTTGTTCGTCGAATGCCCTGTTGATCTCATTAATGAGGTCGGAAGGTTCGTTTATCTCCTTTACTAGTTCGAACAATTGTGGCTTGGTTTCCTGTTTGGGTTGTATAAAATCAAGAAGCTCAACCACGTCTTCGCATACGGAACGTAAACCCGTTAACTCGTCGGCGCCCAATACGGTATGTTTCTCGGAAAGCTTGTCCAAAAAAGGTCGAACATCGGATGAACTGATAACTGGTTGTGTACCTTGTTCCAAAAGCAGCTTGTATTCGGCTACCTGATTTAACCAGATGTCGACGAGCTTATAGCTACTGGAAAACGTAACTCGCTCGGCCAGTTCCTTGCCCCAGTTTGATCGGCATCCTGACCGCAGAATTGCCCGTATCTCGTCAAAGCCAAGTTTTTCTTCTATGTTTTCAGGGTAGTTCATTCTTCCATCTTATTTAAACGCTCTATGGCGTCGGCCGATAGTTTTTCCATCCATTCCGGGTGATCCAGGTAAAACTCGTAACTCGCTACCACCTCCTTTTCGCTTACGCCGTGCAGTTTGTAAATCAATTGGTAAGAGCTATCGAGTAAATCCCGGTCAAACCTTCCTTTTTGGCGAAGCACTTTCTGATGTGCTTCAGCCAAGCGAATGTCCAACACAATTTCGGTAAATTGATCTGGTGCTATTATTCCCGTTGGTACATTCTTAAGTGTACCTGAACACCCTGAAAGAAGATATACCACCAGAAGCATGGAGGTAACAATCATGCTTCTCTCAACAAAATTTCTATATGTGTGTATATAACTCATATCATACCTAATTTTGGCGCTCAATTCTTGCAATGATACAACAGAATCTCAACCGAATAAAGAGCGAAATTGGCGCAGCCAAACTGATTGCGGTTTCGAAATATCGCAGCATTGAAGAATTAACAACGCTATATAATTCGGGGCAACGCATAATGGCTGAAAACCGGGTTCAGGAACTTCTTCGAAAGAAACCTGAACTCCCATCCGATATTGAGTGGCACTTAATTGGCCACCTGCAAACCAATAAGGTTAAATCCATAATTGAAGAGGTTAGCCTCATTCATTCTGCTGACCGCATTAAACTACTCGATGAAATCGAAAAGCAAGCACAAAAAAGGTCGATTCGGGTTTCGGTTTTGCTTCAGGTTCATGTGGCTCAGGAAGAGTCCAAATTTGGCTTCCCGGTTAATGAGCTGATTCAACTGGCCGAGTCGGGTCATTTTTCGCGTTATCAGCACATTGATTTTAACGGTATTATGTCCATGGCTTCTCTCACTTCCAACGAAAACCAGGTTACAACCGAATTTGATCTCACCCAAACTGTATTCAAAAAAATAAAACCTCATATGCCTGCACCCGACCAATTTATTGAAGTCTCAATGGGTATGAGTTCCGACTATTTTCTGGCCCTTGAATCGGGCGCCACAATGGTCAGAATTGGAAGTAAATTATTCGCCTAATGTCATAGCAACGTCACCAGAGAGCGCATTTTCAACACTTGTGAGGTAAATGTGTGTAAATTTTGACTTTTTGGCCACTTTTCTAATCACTCGACACGAATAATTAAAAAATAAACAACGACCTTTGCGGTTTATTTCACGCAGGAGTATCCTACTTATTGGTAATTAAAGAATAGGAACTATGAAGAAGTATTTAATTTTTGTTGGAGTGATTGGCCTACTGGCTTTTTCTCCATCGGGTGGTAAAAATAATACCACTGAAAAGAAAAACAAACTTATTTCTGAAAAAAAAGCAGAAAAAGTTATTCCTACTAAAAAGAGCATCCAGGAAATCTCAGATTCGATCTGTTTTTCCATCGGTGTTCCACCAAATTTGGTTCGGGAAATCGGGCAAAATGAGAGTGGTTGGAGATGTATTAAATCTCTTTCCGGTGGTACTGATTTTGGAGATCTTCAGGTAATTGAGGAAACGTTTGATTATTGGTACGACCGTTTGGAACTTACAGGTGGTAAAACACGGTACAACTACTTAGTAGTGGGTATTCACTACTTAAAGTACAATTACGATCGTTATCACAGCTGGGAAAAAGCACGATTTGCCTATGCTCGTGGATCCTGGAGAAGCAAATCCACCTGGACCTGCCTCGAGGAAAAGTTCATGGGTAAAATCAACTGGAGCGAGTACGATCGGTACTAAATCGCCCTCCCGACTTCCGATTTAATTTTCGGCGAACATCAATTTATTGTAAACTTGCAATTCAATTGAATTGGTATGTCCGAAAATCAGTATGATAACACCGGTGAGAAAAGAAACCGGGTATCCCTCCCCCTGTTAGTTCTTTTCCTGATGTCGTTAGCACTTAACGCTTACCTATTTTATAACTGGTACCAAAACAACTACCAGGATGGTAAGAGCTACAAAGAGATCAACGCAGAACTTCAAGAGGTATTGAGTCAAACCGAATTCTCGAAAGATTCGTTGCAAAAGGAGTACGACCTGTTGAGCCAGCAGTATCAGACCATTTATGATCAGCAGGAAGAACTTCAGCTTGAGCGCTCCGAAGCCCTGGATCAACTGGAAAAGAAGAAGATCCGTATTCTTCAACTTCTTAACCAGTCTAACTCCAGCCCCAGAGAATTGGTTAAAGCCAAAGGCGAGATTGAGAAGTTACGCGTAGATATCAAAAACTATGTGTATCGACTGGATTCTGTATTGGCTGACAATGCGCGTTATAAATCGGAAATCACGGCCTACCAATCGTATGGCGAAGAACTTGAAGAGCGCAAGCGGATTGTTGAAGAGCAAAACCAAGTGCTTGAGGCTAAAATGGAGGAAGCAACGCTACGAATCTCTGATTTGGTAGTAAAGCCGATGCGTCAAAAGCGCAAAGGACTTGAAGAAACTTCAAAAAGCTCGAAAGTGGACGAAATTGAGGTGAGTTTTACAGTTCTAGAGTCGCCAATGATTTATGAAGGTGATAAGGAAATTGTACTGCGTATTATTGGAACCAATGGAGAAGTGCTCGGAGCCGACAACAGTATGTTAACCGATTCGGACAAACTTGTCTCGATGAAGAAACCGTTTACCTACGATGGCACAGAGCAAGATTTCAAAATGCGATTTAAGCAAGAGGAAGCTTATAAAAAAGGTGGGCACTATGCTGAAATATGGAGTGAGGGCAAGATGATTACCCGATCCCCATTCAATCTGGAATAAGGCCTTTTACTTGGCCTGTTGCCAGATTTCCTCCATTTCTTCCAGGGTAAGAGATTTTAGCTCTCTGCCCTGCTCTTTGGCTACGCGTTCGATGGTTTCGAACCGGTTTTTGAATTTTCTATTGGTAAGTTCAAGTGCATCATCCGGGTTTATATCGTGCCAGCGCGCATAATTGACCAACGAAAAAAGAACGTCACCAAATTCCGATGGTTTTTCGCTGTTATCCGCTTCCTTGAACTCCTGAAGTTCTTCTTCCACCTTATCCCAAACCAGCGACTTGTCGGGCCAGTCAAAACCAACCTGTGCCGCTTTTTCTTGCATACGCATGGCTTTAACAAGGCTTGGCATCGATTTCGGCACGCCACTTAGCACCGACTTTTTCCCCTTGCTTTCTTTCTGTTTGATTTGCTCCCAGTTTTGTTTCACCTGGTCAGCACCATCTACCTGAACATCACCGTAAATATGCGGATGGCGCCGTATCAGCTTCTCGCAGATTCCGTTGAGTACACTGGTGATATCAAACGCATTTGTTTCGCTGGCTATCTTCGAATAGAACACCAGATGCAGTGCAAGGTCTCCTAATTCTTTTTCGATTTCTGCCATATCATTGTCTAATATGGCATCAGAGAGTTCGTACGTCTCTTCGATGGTTAAGTGCCGAATACTCTCAATGGTTTGTTCACGATCCCAAGGGCATTTTTCCCTTAAGTCGTCCATAATGTTCAATAACCGCCCAAATGCTTCAAGCCGCGGATCTGATTTGCTCATCTATAATATTTTGTTGGACTTCATGTTTTCCATGAATGCGTCCTTATAATTCTTTCCGATGGGCAATTTTACTCCATTTATTTCAACTTCACTGGTGTTGTATGATTCAATGTGCTTCAATCCGGCAATAAACGAACGATGGACTCTGCAAAACTTATTGGCGGGCAGCTTCTTCTCCATCTTTTTCATCGTTTGCAGCGTAACGATTCTCTTTTCAGGAATGAATATTTTCACGTAATCTGCAAACGCCTCAATGTAGAGGATATCGTCGTAGCTAATCTTAATTAACTTCTGGTTGGCCTTAACAAAGATGAATTCGTCTTCAAGCTCCGTATTATCCACCTCGTTCCCGTGTTTTAGGTCGTAGTATTCCTGAGCCTTGGTTATGGCTTTGTCGAACCGGTCTTTTGAAATGGGTTTCAACAGATAGTCGATGGCATCCAATTCAAAGCCCTCAACCGCATATTCAGCATACGCCGTGGTGAAAACAACCAGCGGTGGATTCTCAAGAGAACGAAGAAAATCAATTCCCGTAACCTCAGGCATCTGAATATCCAAAAACAACAGATCCACCGAGTTATTCCGCAACATCTCGGCTGCCTGAATCGCATTGGAGCTGGTTCCCACAAGTTCGAGGCCTTCATGCGACGAAAGATGGCTTTTTAATACATCGATCGCTAATGGTTCATCATCTACAATTAAACATTTCATATTGCTCATATTGGTCGTTCTAAACTTAAATTCAGTTTTACCCGGTAATTATCTCCATCATCATCAATTTCAAGTTTGTGAAGATCCGGGTACAACAATGCTAGTCTTTTTTTGATGTTTTCCAGTCCTATCCCCCCTGACTTTCCGTTTAAACGCTTCTCTTTTTCTTTAGGACGCGAATTTTCGATACTGAAGTCCAGGTGTTTGTCTTCAATATCCATATCGATTTTAACAAACCCGCCTTCGGCTTTTTGATTGATCCCGTGCTTAAAGCTGTTTTCCAGGAAGGTAAGAAACAGCATAGGAGCAATTTGTTTTGTCTTAGGGTCCCCTTTTATGTTAAACTCCAGGTTTAACCGATCTCCGTTTCTAATCTTTTCGAGGTCCAGATAACTCTGCAAATAACTTATCTCCTTCTCCAACGACACCCAACGCTCACTGCCATCGTACAACACATAGCGCAGTATCTCCGAGAGTTTCAGCACTAGCTCGGGTGCCTTCTCTGATTTTTGCAGAGTTAATGCGTACAAACTGTTCAAACTATTGAACAGGAAATGAGGGTTGATCTGGGTTTTGAGGTACTTGAGCTCGGTTTCCATGTTGATCCGCTCCAGGTTTTCCGCCACCCGCTCACGCTCGTACCATTGCTTGACCATTTTAAGCGACATAGTGATCGCTAAAGAGTACGTTATGCTGGCAAAACACGCTGTAAAGAATCGAACAGACCAAATATCGCGAAGAGGTGCATGGTTGGTAATGATGCTCAAGGAGTTCAATGCCATAGCCCAAATCAACGAGGCCAGCAGAACGGTTAACACAACACTTACCACGTAGGAAATGTATTGTCGCTGCTTAAACAGTCGGCTAAACAGGAAATACATATTAAAGTACACCATTAACCCATGTATGGAAATGGTGATAAAGGCAGTTACAAAGGACGATCCTCCTTCGAGTTGCTGGTTATAAAAGAAATACCAAAAGAAGAAGTAGGCCAGCCAAAAAGCGAAATGGTGTAGTTTATAGCGTGTAAACCGACTATACCCTTTCGAGTTGACTAAAGACATCTACTTAATACATGATTAACTGTGAGGTTGGAACTTAATGTACTCCAAAAGCGAATACCCCCAACTAAATACCTGCCAACCGGTCTCCATAACTTCTTCTTGTTTATCGGAAATGTCTGCAGGAAGAACACTTTGCTTACCCAGATATTGGGAAGCCAAACCAAACGCTAACATATTGGCCAGAAGCAAGAATCCAATGATCAAGACAGAACTTCTTTTGGTGGCAGATTTAAATAAGCGTTTCATAGGCAAATAAATTTTGACACTCTGTTTTGTACAACATCTGTGCCTGTTTATTTGTTCTACGAAGTTACTTCAAAAAAGTTACACAAATAATTTTATAGACTAAAGGCAGGTTCTTACCGATAATTATATCCTTCTTATTTCGCAACGATAACCAAACAAACTTTACCTTTGCACTGTTCCTTATTGCACGTAATCAATGGTACAATTCACATTAATTCTGGTCATCCTTGTTCTGGCACTTATTGGTATGGGAGTTCGCATGCTTCTGGTTAAAAACGGTGAAATGCGAGCCGGATGCGCAGGTAAGAACCCTATGCTTCAGGAAGAGGGTGTGGCCTGTGGTCTTTGTGGTGCAAAACCTGGCGAAGTGTGCCAGGGTGATGAAACACAGGCAGCCTAAGCTTTTTCTTCGTACACCTGTACCAACTCAACCAACGTATTAATTGCGGCCTCCATATCCTGTACGCACACGTATTCGTGCTTGCTGTGAATGGCCATCTCTCCGGTAAAAATGTTCGGACAGGGCAATCCCATAAACGACAGCCTTGAGCCATCGGTTCCACCTCGAACCCAATCGCGTTTCACTTCAATTCCGGCTCGATTCATTGCTTCCTGAGCATACGCCTCTACATGTGGGTGTAGATCCAGAATTTCTCGCATGTTTCTGTACTGTTCGGTAATACGCGTTTCGAATCTTGCTCCTGGAAACGCTTCTATCGCCTCTTGAGCAAGTTGATTCAGAACTGACTGATGAGCTGTCAGCTTGGCAGTATCGAAGTCCCGAATTAAAAAGTCAACACTGGCTTCTTCCAATTCTCCTGATATACCGGTTGGGTGTACAAAACCTTCTTTTCCTGAGGTTGCTTCCGGACAAAAGCCATCTTTAGGGAGTGAATCCATAAATTTAGCCAGTACTTTCATCGCATTTACCATTTTACCCTTAGCATAACCCGGATGGGCACTAATGCCTTTAAACGTGATGGTCATGGCATTGGCTGAGAACGTATCCCCTTCTAATGACCCCAAAGGACCGCCGTCCAGCGTATATCCAACATTGGCATTCAACCTATTCATTTCCAGTTTGTCTACACCGCGACCAACTTCTTCGTCAGGTGTAAACAGAATACGAATATCTCCATGAGGTATGTGGCTGTTATCGGTTAGGTATCGCGCTAATTCCATAATGATGGCAACACCTGCTTTATCATCGGCTCCCAGTAATGTATTTCCTGATGCTGTAATAATATCCGATCCTATTTTCTCAAGCAGGTAAGGGTGTTCACTCGTGGTAATAACCTGGCTTGGATCATCGGGCAATACAATGTCTTCTCCGTTAAAGTTTTTATGGAGAATGGGCTTCACATTGGTGCCACTGCAATCAGGAGCAGTATCAACGTGCGAACAAAAACAAACGGTTTGAACATTTGACTTGTCGGAGTTTGATGGAATTGTGCCAAACACATATCCAAATTCATCCATCATAGCGTCACTGATTCCGATTTCAAGTAGTTCATCCACCAACATACGCGACAAATCAAGTTGTTTCGCCGTAGACGGGAAGGTGGTGCTGGCAGGATCACTCTGCGTATCAACCTGTGCATACCGCATAAATCGGTTTGCTACTTTGTTTGCTAAATCATTCATCGTTCATCTTCTATTTAATGTGTATGCCTTTCAGTTCTCCTTCTTCTTCGTAAATGAGGTATCCACTCAATTCAGGGTTCGACTCAATAAGTTTTGTGGATTTCTCCACCCCAAGAACCATACAAGCGGTTGCAAATGCATCAGCCACTGCACATTCTTCGTGCATAATGGTGGCACTCTTGAGATTGGTGATCACCGGCTTTCCACTTCTCGGATCCAGGGTATGGCCAATCACCTTTCCGTCTACCTCATAGTAGTTTTGGTAGTTACCGCTGGTAGCCATAGACTGGTTAGTTAGTTCAAGTACTTCAAAAAAGTCGTTGGCAGAAGCCCCAATCTGAGGCCGGTTGATTCCGATTCTCCAGGGCTTCCCCGATGGATTTTTCCCTTTTGTGCGTACTTCGCCTCCTACTTCTACCATGTAATGTTGGCTTCCAACCGAATCCAGCAAATGTGCCAGCAGATCGACAAAGTATCCTTTTGCAATAGCGTTGAAATTCAATTGAACGAACGAATCAAGTTTTACCGGTAGGTTTCCGGTCCAGTGCTTCTCTATGCTTACTTTATCAATTCCGCTGTGTCTCAGTACTTCTGCTACTTCAACCGAGTCCATATAAACACCTTTCTTCTTTGCCTCTGAGTACAGGGCAAAAAGCGCTGCGCTTCCCGGGTCAAAAGCTCCATCGGTAAGACTGGAAATCGTCATTGATTTCTTAATCATCAAATGAAGCAGACCTATGGCCTCAGACTCAAAGTCCTCAACCACAGCCTCGTTGTTATTGTATTTCGATATCAGCGAGGTTGGATGGTAGGTAGACAGGGCCTGATTAAAGCCTAGTAAGGTGGAATCTATTTGGGCCGTAAGATACTCGTTGACTGGCCCCATGTAGGTAATGTGGTAGGTGGTTCCAAGGGCATTTCCCTCAAGTTTGTTTATGCCTGCTTCTTCTTTTGTGCCTGAGCATCCCAGAAAAAAGAAGACAAAAAAAAGGCAGGTTAAACTGCCTTTTATATTTCGTTCGAACGTTGTTCGCATAGAATTATCCTCCAAAATCGTCAAAGGATACGTTTTCCGGTGGAACACCCCAGTCGTCTACCATTTTTAGTACCGCCTGGTTCATCAATGGAGGTCCGCAGAAATAGAACTCAATGTCCTCCGGTGCTTCATGTTTACTCAGGTACTGATCAATTACAGCCTGGTGAACAAAGCCCGTAAAACCATCGCCTGCTTCATCTTCAACGCTGGTTTTAACGTTCCAGTTATCTTCTTCAAGGGGTTCAGAAAGAACCACAAAGAACTTAAAGTTAGGAAAGTCTTTTTCAATCTGACGGAAATGATCGAGGTAGAATAACTCTCTCTTCGATCGACCACCGTACCAGTAGGTTACCTTTCTTCCTGTTTTTAATGTATGGAACAGGTGGAACAGGTGTGAACGCATAGGAGCCATTCCGGCACCACCACCAATGTATAACATTTCTGCTCCTGTCTCTTTGATGAAGAATTCACCATAAGGGCCAGAAATTGTAACCTTATCGCCTTCTTTTCTGCTGAATACATAAGATGAACAGATACCTGGATTCACATCCATCCATTTGTTGTTTTTACGATCCCAGGGAGGTGTCGCAATACGAATGTTCAACATTACAATATTTCCTTCTGCAGGGTGGTTTGCCATGGAGTAGGCACGGAAGATCGGCTCATCGTTCACCATCTTAAGGTCCCACAATCCAAACTTGTCCCATTCTGACTTAAAGTCCATTGGGTCACGTCCTTCTGCAACCAATTCCGGGTGTGCAGTAATGTCGATATCCTTGAAATCTACCGTCACCTTAGGCACGTCAATTTGAATATATCCACCTGCTTCGAAGTCGAGAACTTCCCCTTCAGGTAGTTTTACAACAAACTCCTTAATGAAGGAAGCCACGTTGTAGTTTTTGATCACTTCGCATTCCCATTTCTTGATACCGAAGATCTCTTCAGGAATACCGATCTTCATATCGTTTTTCACCTTTACCTGGCACGCCAGTCTCCAGTGTTCCTTTTGTTCACTGCGTTTTATGTGTCCGGTTTCTGTTGGAAGAATGTCTCCCCCACCTTCAAAGATCTGACACTTACACATGGCACAAGTACCTCCACCACCACAAGCAGACGGAAGAAAGATCGACTGATCTGTCAATGTGTTTAGAAGAGTTGTTCCGGCAGACACCTCAATGTCTTTTTCCCCGTTGATGGTAATTTTTACATCACCCTGGTTTACCAGGCGCTTCGCCGCAACCTGCAGCATGAGCACCAACAGAAGAACCACCGCAGCCAGAATAATGGCCGAGGTAACAATAATTGCTCCGTTAATTTCTAATATAGGCATCATACTATTCTCCAAATGGTATTTTAAATCCAATAAAACTCAAAAATGCAAAAGCCATAAGCCCTACAGTGATAAACGTGATTCCAAGACCTCGTAGAGGTTTTGGAACATCCGAATAGCTTAATTTCTCACGGATCGCTGCCAGGGCAACTACTGCAAGGAACCATCCGATACCAGAACTTAAACCATACACTGCACTCTGACCGAACGTAAATTCTTTACCCGGAAGGAATAAAGCCGCTCCAAGAATCGAACAGTTTACCGCGATAAGTGGTAAGAAGATTCCCAGTGCATTGTACAACGAAGGCGATAGTTTCTCAACTGCCATCTCGGTAAGCTGCACAAATGCTGCTACTACGGCAATAAAGATGATAAACTTAAGTACTTCCAGGTTTACGGTTGAGAAGTCGGCAAATGACTTGGGTACGCCGATAGCGTTCAACCAGGTAAGTGCTCCTTCTTTAACAATATAGTTGTACGCCAACCAGTTAAGGGGTACCGTCATTAACAATACGAAGGTTACCGCCATACCTAGTCCTACAGCCGTACCTATTTTCTTGGAAACTGCCAAGTATGAACACATACCAAGAAAGTAGGCAAATATCATGTTGTCTACGAAGATGGATCGTAGACCAATGTTTAAAAAGTTTTCTAAAGTTCCCATAATTCTCTTCTACTTATTATGCTTCTTCTGAATAACCATTTCTGGCACGTTGGAACCAGATTAACAATCCTAATACGATACAAGCTCCTACAGGGCTCATCATTACACCATTACCCTGGTAGCCTTCTCCAAGAACGTTGAAGCCCAAAAGGGAGCCACTTCCGAATAACTCACGGAAGAAAGCAACTGGTATAAGAATTACAGCATATCCCAAACCGTTACCCACGGCATCAAGGAAAGACGGCCAGGGTTTGTTTGCCAGTGCAAACGCTTCCAATCGTCCCATGATGATACAGTTGGTGATAATCAGTCCAACAAATACGGATAGTTGTTTTGACACTTCATATGCATATGCCTGCAACACCTGATCAACAATCGCTACCAGCGATGCTACCACAAGGAGTTGAACGATAATCCGGATACGACCTGGAATTACGTTACGCAGCATAGAAACTGCCAGGTTTGAAAAGATCAATACAAAAAGTACTGAAAGACACATATAAAGGGTTGGCACCAGTTTCACTGTTACCGCAAGTGCTGAACAAACTCCAAGTACCTGAACCGTAATTGGGTTGTCGGCATCAAGAGGGTTGTTAACCAGCTTTCTATTCTTTTTCGACAATAAAGGTTCTTTCTCCTTTACTGCTACTTCTTCTATCGCTTGTGCTTCTGTACTCATCCTATTGCTTTTTTGAGTTAATAAATGATAGATACAAATTCAAGTAATTACGCATCATGGCGTTTACACCGTCGGCCGTTAATGTAGCACCCGACATTCCGTCAACCTCATGGGGTTTCGATGCATAGTCGTTACCCTCACCTTTCATCATTCGAACGGCTACCAGGTCACTTCCTTCAAAGATTTTCTTATCTCCTGAATATCGTTGTTGAACCTTGTCTTCGGTAATTCGGGCACCGAGTCCCGGAGTTTCTCCTTTGTGGTCCAAAACGAAGCCCTGAACGGTGTTCAAGTCTTTCTGAAGAGCTAAATACCCCCAGATATTATCCCACAGTCCGAAACCGTATGTTGGCATAACATAGTATTCTGTTGCGTTACCTGACTCGTCCTTAACCTCGTAAAGAGGAAGATTAATGGACTGGCCCGCTTTAAGACTTCC
The DNA here is from genome assembly GCA_017640445.1 of Bacteroidia bacterium. GTDB lineage: Bacteria > Bacteroidota > Bacteroidia > NS11-12g > UBA9320 > UBA987. The sequence continues at coordinate 24,626 of JAEPQQ010000041.1, forward strand.
GTTTTTCTCGAGTTTTTTGTACTCTTTCTTTAAGTCGATGGTATTCACCGCGATTCCTTCCTGAACCTCACCTTTTGAGTTAATCACCGACTCTTTTACACGTTGATCATATAACTCGGCGATAGCCGGTTTTTCCATTTCATCGACCTCACTGCCAAGAGCCGATTTTAAGATGAACTTTTTACGCTCTAACTCTCGCTCTTGATACTGTTTCTCGTACAACGCACCAGATACGGTCGAAAGCAAGCTCGCACAAACCACGATAATCAGGAAGGCGAAGCCAAAAATGTATCCGTTTGAATTTTTATTAAGCTTTGACACGACTCAATCTTCTTTTAATGTTAGACTTAATGACATAGTTATCAACCAATGGAGCCATCACGTTCATGAATAGAATCGCGAACATGATTCCTTCAGGGTAAGCCGGGTTGAAAACCCGAATCAATACCGTAAGCACTCCGATAAGTGCACCGTATATCCACTTCCCGCGGTTTGTTTGAGCTGCAGACACAGGGTCAGTAGCCATAAACACTGCACCAAACGCAAATCCACCAATGATCAGGTGTTGATATGCAGGCAGATCATAGTAAGGATTACCACCAACCATATTCAGAATCAGTCCCATTCCCAGGGCTCCCAATACGGTGGAAAGCATAATTCTCCAACTTCCAATTCCAGTAGCAATTAAGAATACACCACCCAATAAACACATCAGGGCCGATGTTTCACCAATTGACCCGGGGATGAGTCCCATAAATGCATTATAGGTATCTACGGTTGCTTCTTTTCCAGCACCCAGTATACCGAGTGTGGTAGCTCCAGAAGCTGCATCAACCGCGCCTCCTTTAATACCTGAAACCCAAATTTCACCAGCCATTTCTACCGGATAAGCAATGTATAAGAAAACCCGGGCAGTTAGTGCAGGGTTCAATATGTTCATACCGGTACCACCAAAAACCTCTTTTCCGATTACTACCGCAAAGGCTGTTGCAATGGCAACCATCCAAAGCGAAATATCGGGAGGCAGAACTAGCGGAATCAACATCCCAGATACGAGAAAACCCTCGTTAATCGGATGGCCTTTTACCTGACAGAAGGCAAACTCAATTCCAAGTCCTACAGTGTATGAAACGATAATAATTGGTAACGTCTTCATCAAGCCAAACAACAAGTTGTCCATTAGACTTGCTTCCTGACCAAGAGCCAGATAGTGCTGATAACCAACATTCCACATACCAAAAAGCGTACAAGGAATAAGTGCAAGCACCACAAAGAACATGGTTCGCTTCAGATCGATACCATCACGAATGTGAGCACCTTGTTTCGTAGTGTGATTTGGAACGAACAAGAACGTTTCAAAACCATCAAACGTCGAATGCAAGAAGTGCAGCTTTCCGCCTTTTTCGAAATTAGGCTTTAGCTTATCAATTGTATTACGTAAAAACTTCATTTTCTAATCCCGATTATCTATCCTTCTTCAGCCATAAGGGTTAAACCATCTCCAAGAATCTTCTGAACTTCGATCTTAGACGTACAAACAAATTCGCACAATGCCATATCTTCCGGAATAACTTCATAGATTCCAAGGTTCTCCATTGTTTCTAAATCCTGAGCCAGGATGGACTTCAATAAGTGAACCGGATAGATGTCCATAGGAAGAACTTTTTCGTACTCCCCTGAAACCACAAATGCCCGCTCTTCACCATGGAAGTTGGTATTGACCACAAAATTCTTCTTAAGGTATTTTGAAATCGGCATTGAGTTACTGATGGTTGGTCGTGCATAACTTGGGAACAACCATCCCATAAATTCATACTCGTCGCCTTCCGGTATAGCCGAAACCACATTATCAAAGAAACCAAGGTAACCGTTTGCCCCAATACTGGTGCCGGTTAACACATTACCACTTATGATTCGTGAATTATCTCCGGAAACGTTGTCTTTCAACAGAACTTCAACGTTGGTTCCAACCATTGTCTCAACATACTGTGGCTTCTTTATATCAGAACCCGCAACTGCTATGGTTTCAGTAAGGTCAAGCTGACCATTGGTGAACAACCGACCTATAAACACAACGTGCTGTGGGGAAATTGTCCAAACCACGTCTCCTTTATTAATAGGATCTATATGGTGTATTTGTACACCTGCAAGTCCTGCCGGGTGTGGTCCTGCAAATTGAGTCACTACTGCACCCGGTGTTTGCGTAAATACATCCTGATTTTGTCCATTCGCATCAACATTCAGGTGAACCTTACCGGAGGTAAGCGACTTTAGCACTTCTACTCCTTTTCGGAAGGCATCGCCTTCTTTACTAAGAGTGAAGCTTATGTCGGCTGCCAACGGAGACGTGTCGAAACACGAAACGTGGATGGCTTTAGGGGTTGCCGATGGATTTGCAACAACGCCAAAAGGGCGTTCAACAATACACGGCCACAAACCAGACTCCAGAAGTACCTCTTTGGTATTTGATGCATTGGAAACATCGAACTTTTTGTACGACGTTTCAGAATCGGCCAAAACCCGTACTTCAAGAACCGCACGACGATCACCTCGAACCACTTCTGCTACTTCTCCGCTAACCGGCGAGGTAAACATTACTTCGGGATTGTTCTTGTCGTAGAACAGGGCATCTCCTGCTTTTACCTCATCACCTGCCTTAACAACAAGTTTGGGGACTAAGTTTCTGAAATCGGTTGGTTTGATGGCGATGGTGGAGGACACGGTTCGGGGAGCGACGTTTTTCTCAGCAACTCCAGCCAGGTTAATGTCCTTGCCTTTCTTGATTTTAATAACTTTACTCATTGCACTAATGCGTTTCGCAAACGGCTGCAAAATTAGTGTTTTGATAATAGCATTTTAGCGGTCTGTACAATTTTTAACCACAATTTAGACACCTCAGATACCGTAAGCCCAAAGAATACGCTTAACGGTGCTTAAAAGTGCGCTATTTAGAATGATTCTAGCGACCTGTTGCGTCGAGAATAAGCCCTTAACACAAGCAACAATGCGGCAATGGCACAAACCAGGGTGAACATAAAGGCTTTTGGAATGTTCTCGGCCCGGTTTTGGTAGATCTCTGCCGGAACCACCGAGCCAATTATGATGCCAAATTCCAGAAATATGAACAGAGTAGAAATACCACGGCCTATAAACTTAGGATCGCCGTTGTCGATTGTCCAGGCGAACAGTGTTGGGGAATTAATACCCGTAGCCAAACCAAAAACAGCAGCGGCCACAAACACAGAACCTGCGCTGGACGCCAGTATAAGCAGGATGTTGGCTACAATAAGTACCAGCACACCCACCAGTATAACCACTTCTCTTCCAAACTTATCGCTTAGTTTACCACTTACCACTCTTGCCCCCAATGAGGTTAATGTCACCACGGAGAAGAAGTAGCCATTCTTTCGTATACCAAACGAACTGCAATAATCCGGCACCAGGGTTAACAAGGCACCAAACGTTATTACCGTAAGCGTCATAACCAATCCCTGAACCAGAACCCGTTTCTCAATTACTTCGTGCAAACGCAGTTTTAACATACTCGGTTTAAAACCGGTAGCCGTTGGCAGACTTTCTTTAAGTCGCCAGGCGGGCAACATGGCAACCAGTGCAATTACTCCACCTACAATAAACATGGTTTCGTTGTTGTAACGGATGGCCACCTCACTGCCTAAAGCCGGCCCGAGGCTCATACCGAGATTACCCGACATACCAACAATGCCCATCGCTTCGCCTCGGCGTGAGACAGGAACGATGTCGGAACAAAAGGCCGTTGTAGCCGTTGGTGTACAACCCGCCGATATACCGTGAATAAACCTGAGTGTGAGAAAAACAAATACACCGTGCGCTATTGGATAGGTAAACAGCACCAGAACCGATACTAAAATCCCCAGGAGCATAATCGGCTTTCGTCCAATAAAATCAATGAGTTTCCCACTAAACGGGCGGGTTCCCAGTGCAGAAAGAGCAAAAACTCCAATGATGAGCCCTTTGTAGCGAGCTCCGCCTAGTTGGGTTATGTAGTTAGGCAATTGAGGAATGATCAGATTGAAGCTGATGAAATAGACAAACACCACGCTGCACAGAACCCAGAACTCCTTTGTAAATCGTTGGTTTTCGCCTGCCATACCCGTAAAAACAAAAAAGGGCACTTCACAAGCGCCCTTTTATTCGATCATTTGTAATTTCTAGTTTAAGCTAACTTTCTCGTATTGCTTACCATTCCAGTATCCCAAGAACTCAACATGTTGCTTGGAATGCTTCATAAGTAATTTAATTTCTGGAAGTGTATCACGACTGATCAATACGTTGTTATTCGTATTGTTCATCGAGTTGTGTACCTTGACCATAACATAATACGCCTTTCGCTTCTCCACCGGTTTTGTAGCCGGTCTTCCTTGTTTCTTTTTCTTATCTGCCATAGCTAACAGCTGCCGAAATATCTTGATTTCAGCTTCATTAATAAAAAGTTAAAATCCTTGCAAACATATACAAGTTTGCCTAAAATAAAAGTCTGCGGGGATAACACTTGGAGAACTAATCGTTATGATATGGTTCACCGTTCAAAATACTATACCCTCTGTATACTTGTTCTGCCAACAATAAACGTACCATTTGGTGCGATAGTGTCATTTTTGACAAAGAAATCATTGTGTTCATCCGATTATACACCTTTTGATCAAAGCCAAATGCTCCACCAATGACAAAAACAAGGTCTGAATTGGAAACAGCCCAGTGGTCCATTTTGTTTGCAAACTCCCTGCTAGTGAACTGTTTACCTTTTTCATCAAGCCCAATTAAAAAACTTGTTGGGCGAACGTCTTTTAACAAAAGATCAGCTTCAAGCCGTTTGAGTTCTTCGGGTGTGTTAAACAGCTTCTTTTTCACATCGGGAAGCTCAACCCATGAAACGATGGCATATTTTTTTATTCGTTTCAAATAGGTTTCTATGCTCCTGGCTAAGAAATCATCATTTGTTTTTCCTATGCTAACGATGCGAATCGCCATAACAATGTGTTAAACCACAATCTCTTCTTCATTCGCGTCGAAGAAGTGATACTCGCCATAGTGGTAGTTAAAATCGGAAGTAACCTTAACCCGGATTCGGTGTTTCATAAACCATTTACGTGGCTTATTGTAAAACCCCTTGGTCAGGTACGCTTCTACAAACGGATGTGCTACCAACTCGATTTTTGAGGGCTTGGAAAAATTTAGGATCTGATCCAACTTATGTTCAATCTCATCGGTAATGAGGATGGAGGCTTCCACCTTCCCTTCTCCTTTACACATCGGACACACTTCTGCTGTCGAAATGTTGGTCTCCGGCCGCACCCGCTGTCGCGTGATTTGTACAAGCCCGAACTTGCTCATAGGCAAGATGGTATGTTTCGCTCGATCGCTGGACATAGCCGCCTTCAGTTCGGCAAGTAATTTCTTCTTGTGAGCTGGATTTTTCAGATCGATGAAGTCAATCACAATGATGCCTCCCATGTCTCGCAACCTCAATTGTCTGGCAATTTCCTTAGCCGACTCAATATTGACGTTTAACGCATAGTCTCCGCCATCACTGTTCCGTTTTTGACGATTGCCGCTGTTCACGTCAATCACATGAAGGGCTTCGGTATGTTCAATAATGAGGTAAGGACCTCCTTGCATCGCAACGGACTTCCCAAACGACATTTTGATCTGTTTGTCAACACCAAACTGAGAGAAAATCGGTTCTTTTCCCTTGTAGTGCTTCAACACTTTAACCAACTCAGGAGAGATGTTTGAAAGATGTTGTTTTAGCTCACTGTAGAATTTGGCGTTGTTTGTAACAATGGAGGTAAACTCCTGACTTAACATGTCTCGGAGTACCATATGACTTCTACTGTCTTCTCCCAGGATAAGGTCTCCTGGTTTGGCATTTCGCAGATTCTTTACCAGCGTATCCCATTTACCTTCCAGTTGGAGCAGGTCTTTGTGAAGTTCCTGAACGGTTCTGCCCTCAGCTGCTGTGCGACAGATCAGTCCGTAGTTAGTGCCTTTAAGGCTTTGGGTTAAATTTTTTAGACGGTTTCTTTCCTCGAGGGTTTCGATTTTTTTCGAAACCGTTATCGTATTAATGAACGGAACAAGTATGAAATACTTTCCCGCAATTGAGATCTCAGTGCTCAATTTAGGCCCCTTGGATGAGATGGGTTCCTTGGCTACTTGAACAAGAATTTTCTGACCCTTTCTTAAAACATCGGTGATTTTACCGGTCTTAAGCGTGTCAGGTTCGATCTTAAATTTTGAGAGGTCACCAGATTTGAGACCTCCTTGGGTAGCTGCCTTTGTTAGTTTAACAAGTGAACGGATCTTTGGTCCCAGATCCTGATAGTGTAGGAAAGCATCTTTATGATAACCTACATCAACAAAGGTGGCGTTAAGTTCTTGCTTAAATTTCTTTATTACTCCGAGGTATAAATCACCTACGGAGAACCGGGAAGAAAAATCTTCCTCATGAAGTTCGACTAGTTTCTTGTCCTGAAGTAATGCTATTCTCTCACCCGCAGAGCTGAAATCAATTATCAACTCGTTTGCCACGGATCAGGATATTACTTTTTCTTATGACGATTTTTTCTCAGTCTTTTTTTACGCTTGTGCGTTGCAATCTTATGACGCTTTCTTTTTTTACCGCTAGGCATAATCTATATATTAATTTTTTTAAAACTCTTAGTTAAACCTCTATCAGTTAACTGATTAGAAGCAATCCGAATCACCAAGCTCCTGGCATATCTGTTCAAGAATCTGCCGATAGGCCTTGTTTTCGGGCTGCAAAGATAGTAATTTTTGATATCTTTTCTTCGCTTTATCCCATTGCCCGCTTTGTACCGACATGGAGCCTAAAATTTCCAGTACTTCCACGTTGGTTGAATCCAACTTTTCCAGGTCCTTCAGCACTCGAATTCCGCCCATCATTTCCATTGGGATAGACGATT
>JAEPQQ010000042.1 GCA_017640445.1 Bacteroidia bacterium
TCGTTTTCCCTACTTGCTTCTGGCGTCTTTGCACAACCAAAACAAAGTTGGTTAAAACGCAATTGGCACAATATGAACGCCCGTTTCAATGGCCTTTATATTGCCAAGGTTCAGTTAAACGAGTCGCTTAACAACCTCAAAGCCAACCATGTAGATGACTTCAACCAGATTCTAACTGTGTTTCCGTATGGCACCCCGGAGCAGCAACAAGCGGAAAAAGGCAACCTTGAAGAAGTATTTAAAAAGAGCTCAAACGTTATAAAGAAACACCCAAAAAGTAAATCCTATTTATACCAATACGACCCCATTGCCGCAATCGAAACGTTTCAGTACGTTATAGGTCAATTCCCGGATGGCGAGAAAAAGTATGAGGCTAAATTGGGAATTCTCCGGGCATATATCGCCCAGGAAAAATACTATGACGCGGAGGCCATTATGAGCATCCTCAAAAAAGAAGGGAAGTTTCCGAAGGAACTTGAACGTGACTTCTCTCTGATTGCAGCCGAGGTTTACATCAAACAAGAAAAGTATTTACAGGCCATTGAGGCATTGGAAAAGGCCCTTGAAAGGACGCGGGTTAAAGACGAAAAATCGCGGTACAATTTCATATTAGCTCAGTTGTATCTTACAACCGACGAGATTGACAAATCGAAGGAAAAGTTCATTCGAACAATTAAACTAAACCCACCCTATGAGCTAGCGTTCCAATCGAACCTGGGGCTGATTAAGACCATTGGAATGAGTTCGGAGAAATCGCTTAAAACACCTCGTAAATACCTAAAAAAGATGCTCAACGATGATAAAAACATTGAGTATCACGATCAGATCTACTACGAGCTGGCGAATCTCGAAATGCAAGCGGGAAACACCGATCTTGCCATTTCAAACTATAAACTTTCGGCACAAAAGAGTGTCAAAAACAAGGACCAAAAAGCAAACAGCTACCTGGCACTGGCTACCATATATTTCGATCAGAGACAATATGAACTGGCTCAGAAGTATTTTGACAGCACAGCCATGTTTGTTTCCGAAACCCGGCCCGACTACGAAAACATCAAGGCGAAACAGTTGGTACTTACCGATCTTATTGAAAACCTGATTGTGGTTAACGAACAGGACAGCCTGCTTGAACTAAGCATTCTGCCCAAGGAGGAGCTGGAAAGTAAGATAGACGAGATAATTGAAGAGGAACAAAGGCAAGCGGAAATTGAGCGTGAGAAAAGAGAACGAGGCCTTCCGGTTATTGACTCAAGCGACCCTTTTAATTCTCCTAACAAGGTGGCCAACAATAATACGATTGGCGGAAGCTGGTACTTCTATAATCAATCGGCCGTTACACGTGGATCGAACGACTTCAAACGTAAATGGGGTAACAGAAAGAAAGGAGACCTTTGGAGGTATACCAGCATGCAATCGGCATTGGTTGGTGGTGACAATCCCGACGAGGATGAACCCGACGAAGATGAACCAGATCAAGACCTGACCTACGACGAATCACAGGACCAGGAGACACAGAAGTTTCTTGAAAGCGTTGACAAAGACAAACGCAAATACTACAAAGACATTCCGTTTTCAGAAGCTGCTAAAAATGCCGCCAAGGCGCGTATAGAGGCAGCTATATTCGCTATTGGCAAGTTGTACTATGAAGACCTAAAGGAATTGGCAAAAGCCAAGGGGTATTTGGAATCACTGCTATTGCGCTTCCCGGATGGCAAAAACGAACCAGAAACCTACTTCATCCTTCATAAAATTGCAGAGGACGAGGACGATGCGCAAAAAGCAAAATCCTACTCGGATCTCCTGAACGAAAAGTATCCCAAAAACCCATTCAACCTGGTACTTAACAACCGCGAACTTGCTGAACAAATGAGTGGAGATGCTGAGCTAACTCGTTTGTACACGAAGGCATACGAAGCCTTTAAAGCCGGCAACTACGACGAGGCACTTGATATTAGACTGCAGGCAAACGAGAAATTTGCTGGAAACAGCCTTCAGGCCAAGTTCGACTATCTACGAGCACTGATTATTGGAAAAACCAAGGGAAAAGAAGAATACAAAACTTACCTCAAACAGATTGTTGAGCAATACCAGGGCACAAAGGTTGCCAACATGGCCGACTATACCCTGGCCCTCCTTACTGAACAGGAAAACGACGCAACCAATGAGGATGCCGCTTCTTCCAAATACGTTCTTAAACCTGGCGAGGAACACTATTTTATTACGATATACGACGGCGGTAACGAATCTACGGTTTTGGCTGCGTTCAGTGAGTACAATAAGAAAAACCACGGTTTGGAGAAACTTCGGGTAAACTCGTATGTACTTGGCGATAAGAATGTGGTATCCATCCTGTCGTTTCCGGACAAGGACCTCGCAGAGAAGTACTATGTTGAGTTTATTAAAAGCGACAAGTTCTTCAAGGATCTGGGGATAAGGGCGTACGACATTTACACGATCTCTCGTTCGAATTTCCGTACTTTGTTATCCGACAAAGATCTGGACGCTTACTCCATGTTCTTTGTCCGGAACTATATTCAATAACATGGCTCGTAAAGCAAACACCAAGAAGAAATCGAAAAATAAAGTTACTCGGTTTCTATGGCGATGGTATCTCATTGGCCTGGGTCTTTTTATCCTCTTCATGTTTACCATTAGTTGGGGATGGTGGGGTTATATGCCCGACATCAAACGACTTGAAGACCCCAGAACGTCTCTGGCTTCTGAAATCTATTCGGAAGACGGTGAGCTACTGGGCAAGCTTTACTATCTGGAAGATCGAACCAACATTGAGTACGACGACATCCCTGAATATATGGTGGACGCCCTGGTGGCCACAGAAGATGTTCGATTTTACCGACATAGCGGCATAGACATGAAAGCACTGGTTCGAGCTGTTTCACGACTCGGACGTGATGGAGGTGGTAGTACGCTTTCCCAACAACTAGCCAAAAACCTGTTTCACGATAAACCTACCAGTAAGTTTGGCCGAATCTTACAGAAGTTCAAGGAGTGGATCATCGCGGTGCAGCTGGAGAAGCGATATGCCAAGCACGAGATCATTACTATGTATTTCAATACGGTTCAATGGGGTAATAGTGCAGGTATAAAATCGGCAGCAAAGCGCTTTTTTAACAAACCGGTAATCGCACTTAAAAAGGAGGAAGCAGCCGTTTTGGTGGGCATGTTACGATCTCCGTCTCGATTAAACCCAAAGCGCCACCCGGAAGCAGCAACAACGGTTCGTAACGTAGTGCTAAACCAAATGGAACGCTACAACTATCTGCCGGAAACGGAATGTGACAGCCTAAAAGAACTCAATCTGGTTTTAGATTACAACTTCACCTCACACAATCGCGGTATGGCCACTTACTTCCGTGAATACGTTCATCGGTGGGCCAAGCGTTGGTGTAGAGAAAATGGATTTAACATTTACGAAGACGGTCTCAAAATCTATACAACCATTGACAGCAGAATGCAGACCTATGCTGAAACGGCGGTTACTGAACACATGAAGTCGTTGCAGTCGCAACTCTACAACGAAATACGACGTACAGGCGCTATGCCCTGGAAAGATGAAGAACACAGTTGGAGGGTTGATAAGAGTTACATCCCTAAACACTTAAAGCGTACACGCAGGTATCGAAATGCCAAAAAACGTGGTTTAAGTGATGCCGATATTGACAAGGAAATGAAAACGCCTGTGGAGATGCGAATCTTTACCTGGTCCGGACCACGTGACACAATTCTCAGTCCAATTGACTCCTTAAAGCATTACAAAAAAATTCTGCATGCCGGATTTATGGCCATGCATCCCAAAACCGGCTACATTAAAGCATGGGTTGGCGGAATTGATTTTACTCATTTTCAGTACGACCATGTGAATCCGCGTGCCACCCGACAGGTAGGATCTACTTTCAAGCCAATTGTTTACGCACGAGCTATTGAAGATCAGATTATACAACCGTGTGAAGAGATCTCAACCGGACCGGTAAGTTTTGAGCTGGAAGACGGAAACATCTGGACTCCACAAAACTCTGGCAAGGTGAAGGAGGAAATACTACCGATTCGCGATGGTCTAAAGAAGTCGTTGAACACCGTAACGGCCCTTGTGATGAAGCGCATGGAACCCCGCTCTCCTTTAAAGGTGAAGGACTTTAGCGACAAACTAGGTATTGATACAAAAAAGTTCATGCCCTACCCCTCAATTTGTCTTGGGACAATGGACATTTCTGTTTACGAAATGGTTGGAGCATATGGAGCCTTCGCGAACAACGGTGTATGGACCGAACCCATTTTTATTACCCGCGTGGAGGATAAAAATGGAAATGTGTTGGAAGAGTTTATTCCAAAAACCGAAGAAGCCATGAACCAGCAAACCGCTTATGTGATGTGCAAAATGCTACAACGCATACCGGAAGCCGGAGGAACCGCCGCACGCCTTCGTTATCGATACAATGTAGGCTTTCCGGTTGGTGGAAAAACAGGTACAACGCAAAACAACTCCGATGGATGGTTTATGGGCATCTCACCCGACCTCGTTGGTGGTTGTTGGGTAGGTGCTGAAGATCGGCAGGTACACTTCAGAAGCACTGCCCTTGGACAAGGTGCAAACATGGCTCTGCCCATTTTCGGACGGTTTATGCGCAGTGTACTCAAAGACCCATCCATAAAAATTTCGATGGACGACTTCGAAAAGCCTGAAATTGATTTCACCGTTGAAACAGACTGCGGCAAATACGAGCAACCCGATAAAGGTACTGATCGACTGGGTGATGACCTGGACGATGACGATGATATTTTTGGGCCCCGTTAGAAGTCCACAACCTGCCAGGTATCTCGTCGTTTGATCTTGAGATCCTTTAACTTGGCAGCTTTCACCCGAAGTTCAAAGTTGAACTGCCTGTAAGTCCCAAGCGGGATCCAGTGGAAATTAAACACCCAACAATGAAGATCTCTGGCAAAGTCGATACTGGTTATACCAGGTTCTTTTCTTGAAAAGTTGTACCCCGAACTAAAACCGATCTTCCAGTATTTCGTTAGCGTCATGTTTCCATTAAACATAAGAGTTTGGTCCTTTACTCGCTCATCCTCTCCCAATGCACGTGTAAACCTGCTTGAATAGTTCAGGCTTAGATCCCAGGGAATACTGAAATCCATAAAGTAATTCGATGAAGACACAAATTCTCCTTCCTGGTTGTTTGCGCGACGTTTTAGCGCTTGTGGGTTGAGACTGGTGGAAAGTTGAAGGGAACCAGACGTCAACTGGCCCAAACGCCCTTCTTCAATGGCATACTTATCGATTTGCACATTGCGTTCACTGGTTGAATCATACACATAGGCATATGGGTTCATCTGAGCGCTAAAGTTGACCCGCACCTTATTAAACAAGGTAGTAAAACCAGAAATCGCCACCGGGCTGAGTTTTAATGAATCAGCAAAGAAGTTGTAACCACTGTTAAAACTTAAACTCTCGAGCAACTTTACTTTTTTAACGCCACCATTGGTTGAGTCGTTTGGTGTCTTCACCTTCATCTCAAAGTTGTTGTTGATACCTATATTGATCGAACCATTGGCGCTTCCCGAAGGCCCGCGATAGATGCCATTCTCATAGATTGAATAAGGTGTTATTGTTCCTCCTGTATCAGTTTGTACAGTTCGGTATCCACTTGCAAAAGAACCTTCATAATCAGGACTCCATCGCATTCCAAGTGTAGGCCGTATTACGTGACGTATTGCTTGCACCCTACTTTCTTTTCGAAAGGTTTTGGTACCAAAAATGGTGGTATTTAAGTTGATTCCTCCAGAGTACGCAGCGGCTCGGCTAAAACCTTGTACGTCGTTCTCCAGCAGTGTATCTGTATCCCACACCTTTTCAATGGTTTTGAAATACCAGAAGTCGGTAAGTGAAACATCGGGTGAAATGTTGAGATACTTCAGCACACTAAAACTAGTACTAAACCTGGCGTCGTGTTTTATTCCATTTCGCACACCTTCCAAAAAACGTGGATTCAACTGCAGTGTTCCTCCGTTCCGCCCAATCAAGCCCCCCTGGATGGAATCCTGATTTACCTGAATGTTGTTACGAAAAGCCGTGGTGTACGTAAAACCGGAGTTTCTCAGTACTTTTTTCTTATCCTTCCCCCCTTTCATATTCTTGAAAGGTTGCAATCGCTGCACGTTTACATTCATCTGAGGGAGCTCCATGCTCAGGTCGCCTGTTCCCAGGTTTTGGTCTATACGTGCGTTTGTTGTAAGAAATATCTTTTTATTGGCAAACGATCGGCTATAGGCAACACTGGAGTTTGCATTGGTTGCGATAATATCGTTTGGGTCGGTAGAAGCGTACTTCTGTTGATTCTTGGTGATATAGGTAACGTTGGCGGTAAAGTTTCGTCCGGGCTTGGCCTTCGGGTCTCTTCGAAACACCCATTCAATTCGGTAGTTGTCTACCTCCTGAAAGTCAGGACTCTCCCGCTCCCCTTCCAGGTATTTATTGAATTTAAACAGTGCCAGTCCACTGTACTTATAACGCTTCTTGTAATTCGACTTTACCGAAAAGCCCCAACTACCTCGTAAATAGATGTCGGTAGATAAGAGCAGGTCCATGTAATCGTTTACAGGTGTGTAAAAACCAAAATCCCTCAGTCCATATCCCCATCGATCCTGTTGGTCGAGACTACCTACGATCAGACCTTTTGACCGCCGCTGTTGTATTGGAAAAAAACCAAAGGGCAAAACCAATGGTGTGTTAATTCCGGCAATGACTAAATTGGCTGGACCACTGATTACTTGTTTTTCAGGAACCACCTTAAATCGATCGGCTGATATCCAAAAATGAGGGTGCTCTGCGTTACACGTCGTATACTTTGCGTGTTTGATGTACATGTTGTCGGCCGAGTCCTTTAAAATTTTGGCTCCTCGGATAACTCCTCCATCTTCCGTAGTGACCACGCCGGTGGATATTCCCTTTTTGGTTTTGAAGTTATACCACATTTCCTCGGCATTAAACGGCTTACCATCTGTTGTAAAAATGGGTTTACCCTGAACAATGCCAGACGAATCTGGCAGACCCGTTGCGTGAATGTCGTTGGTTTCAAAGCTCACCTCAATAAAATCGGCCTCCAACTTCATGTCTTCGTACGTGACTACCGCATTCTTATACAGCATCACCTTCTTGTTTTTCATGTCGAGTCTAACCGAGTCGGTTGCCTCGTAAATAACAGGAGCCTTTAACCCATCTTTACCCGGTTTTAAACCTACTACCAGACTATCTGCTGTGCTGCTCGAATCGACCTGTTGAGCGCTGCCTTGTTTAATAAAGCATACAACCGCCAGAACAACTGGGATAACTCTAATCGCCACCTGTCTGATTATCATATTGTTAACTCTATTTTTGGTCATAGTCAATTGCGGTTTCAAAACTAATGAAATCCAAAGTTGATCACACACAATAATTTGTGTGTATAAAAAGTTAATAACTTTGAATAGCAACTAGTTCTATCTCCATGCTTAAACAGCTTGCATTATCGGCTTCTTTCATGATAATAATGGTCGTGGGTACTTCACATCCGCTAAACCTCACCAAATTATCGTTGAATACGATTGTTATCGATGCTGGCCACGGAGGCCACGATTCAGGGTGCATTTCACACGGAAGCGATGTTTATGAAAAGGATGTATGCCTTACCATTGCCAAGAAACTAGGCAAAACCATAGCCGACAGTATGCCTGGCGTAAAGGTGATCTATACACGTACCGAAGACGTATTTATTCCACTCTGGAAACGAGCAGACATAGCCAATGAAAACAATGCTGACCTTTTTATATCTGTTCATTGTAACGCGCACAAACAATCCGAATTTCACGGAATTGAAACCTATGTTATGGGGCTTCACAAAAGCCAGGGGAACCTGGAAGTAAGTAAACGCGAAAATGGCTCTATCGTGTTGGAAGAGGACTATGAAGCGAATGAAAAATACAGTGGCTTTGACCCGGATTCGGATGAAGCTCATATCATACTAAGCCTCTACCAAAATGCTTTTCGAAACCAGAGTTTGACACTGGCTTCTACGTTTCAGGAGAACGTGGAAAAAAAACAACTCAGAAAAAACCTGGGTGTAAAAGAAGCTGGTTTTGTCGTGCTTTGGAAAACCACCATGCCAAGTATTCTGGTAGAAACAGGCTTTCTTACCAACCCCGACGAAAAACAGTACTTAACTTCTGAGGCCGGACAAAACAAAATTGCTCATTCAATTTATGAATCCGTGCTCCAATACAAAGCCAAACTGGAAAATTAACCCACATTTGACGGGTTTTATCTTCAAATGAAATGACGGTACACCATAATGCCTATCTTTGGGCGTTTTAGTGAAAAAAGGAAACAATTAGATGAAAATCTCGAACGAAACTAAGGTGGGTGTGATTGCAGCGTTTGCTATTGTCATCTTAATTCTCGGTTTTAACTTTTTGAAGGGAGAAAGCATTTTCTCCAGAACCAATACATACTACGCCGTATATCAGGAAGTGGATGGGCTTTTCCGATCTAACCCAGTGGTATTAAACGGCTACAAAGTGGGGCACGTAAACAGCGTTGAAATGGACCATGAGAACCTGAACCTTATTGTAAGCGTTCAAATTCCAAGTTCTATTAAACTTCCCCGCAACACCATTCTTAAAATCACCAACAACGACTTACTCGGTAGCAAAGCCGTTGAAATCCAAATGGGTGACAGCTCGGTGCTGGCACAACATGGCGACACCCTGATTTCGCGCAAAGATGCTGGAATGGCACAGGCGGTTACAAGTGTACTTTCTCCTTTATCAGAGAAAGTAAACAACATTCTTATTGACCTGGATACAGCTTTAACCGACGTGAGTCTTAATTCGACACTTGCCGAATTGAGCGACGCCCTTCGAGCGTTTAAGCAAACAGCAACAAAAATGAACGCTATTCTCGAAGGAAAAGGAGAAAAACTGGATGGCATATTTGACAACATCGATCATATGACCAACGACCTTAAGTCCAGCACACCTAAGGTCAAGGAGATCATTGCAAATTTGGAAACTACCTCAGCGGAAATATCCAAATTGGAACTTCAAACTATGGGTGAAGAGTTAACCAAAACAATTGGTGAAATTAACGCCACGCTCAAGTCCATTCAGGAAGGACAAGGAAGCTTAGGAAAACTTGCCACCGACGATGCACTTTGGAACAACCTGAACCAGGCCACACATAACCTCGATTCACTTGTTAACGACATCATTAAGTACCCAAGAAGGTATACCGGAATAACAGAAGGGCAACGTAAGAAGGGTGATCGTCAGAAAGAGGTGAATGAAGGCATCGACCTTCCAACCGAAACAAAAGATAAATAACCGGGCAATTGTTTGATGTACCTGGCGTTATTCCTTCAAGGAAGATGATTCCACGCCATGAACATTTCAACTACATATCTGCGCAGTAGAGGTCTTTGGTTTGGTTTGTTGGTTCTGTTGTTAAACGATCACTACCTCAAACTGAACTTTCCCGGTCCCATCACCGGTAAGCTATCCGATGTTGTGGGCCTGTTTGTCTTTCCAATATTCCTATCTGTTTTTCGCCCCAGACGCATTATACAAAACTGCATTGCTGCGGGTATCATTTTCTGTTTGTGGAAGTCCCATTTGAGCGAACCGATCATCACAGCCGGAAACAGCATCGGCATCCCCTTTACGCGAACCATTGACCAGACAGACTATGCAGCCCTGATGGTATTACCGGCATCCACCTACTACCTGAAGCGATGGCGTTTACCCCGGTTGTTGCCAAGAATACGACTAACTCATCTTGTTTTTCTTGCCATTGGGTTCGTAGCACTGAGCGCAACAACACTTCGCCCGGTATTCGGGACATCTTTAGATAAAAAATATAACATCAACGCTACACCGGAGCAGCTGGTACGCGATATACGTCAGATGGACTGCCAACTGCACTTAATTTCTTCCAACGCAGAAGGAAGTCACTATGAGTTGCGAAACCTGGTTATAGATGGAAAGGACAGTATGTTCAGACTGGTTCGATTCTCGTTAAAAGAGAATAAATCTGGCACCTCCGTTCATGTCAAGGATATAACGACCTATGAAGGATATGCAAGTTTCTTTGACTCTGGAAGAAGGCGTTGGGCAAAAAAACTGGTAAAAACATACTTCATTGAAGAAATCGCCAACTGACGGCCATACTAAATTCTTGAGATGGATGAAATGTTTTGCCATCATAATTATACCTTTACGCGGGTAACACTTGTACGGGTCAGTTATGCATTTCGATTTTACAACAGATATTCAACTGGAAGATGAGCGGGTTCGCATAGAACCTCTGGGATTGGAACATCTCGACGACTTTGCTCAGGTTGCAAAAGCACATCCTAACCTGCTCCAGTACTTTCCTGCCGTTTTGAGAAACCGCGACGATGCCTTGAACTACATAACTGAGGCAATATGGAATAGGAGTGCAACGGCACGATATCCCTTTGCTCTTCTCGACAAGCCGTCGAACCAATACGTTGGCAGCACCAGTTTCTATAACATTTCCAACAAAGATCTACGACTGGAAATTGGATGGACCTGGCTATCGCCCCATGTTCAGCGCACCGGGTTTAATCGCAGGGTGAAACTTTTAATGTTGCAATACGCGTTTGACCAACTTGGGTTTGAGCGTGTAGCACTTCGCACAGATGGGAGAAACACCCAATCGCAAAAGGCAATCTTGGGTATTGGTGCTCAGTTTGAAGGTAGGCTTAGAAGCCATATCACCATGCCAAATGGCTACAGAAGAGACACTATGTATTACAGTATTCTCAAAGAAGAATGGCCTGAGATTCAACGCCGTTTGCGCACCCAAATTACACCAGAAACGCCTTGACTAATCTCGATTTCAAATACGAAGAAAAGCTAACAGCTGACCGTCGAGAGCAAGTTCTGAAACTTTGGAACAAGGAGTACCCACAGCAACTGTCCTACAAAGAGATACAAGATTTTGATGCATACCTCAGTAAGCTTGACGACAAGCAACACCTTCTTGCAATCATGGACGACTATCTCTGTGGTTGGATGATGTGTTTCACCCGAAACACAGAACGATGGTTTGCTATGATTGTAGATCGATCCTATCAGGGTATGACGATCGGTACACGGTTAATGAAACTAGCAAAGCAAAAGGAGTCTGTTTTAAACGGATGGGTCATCGACAACAGCACGTACCTCAGAGCCGATGAAACACCTTACGTCTCACCATTGTCCTTCTACCTAAAAAATGGATTTATTGCTCTGCCAAATACACGACTGGAACTCCCCCACCTGTCAGCGCTAAAAATCACATGGAAAAAGCCTATCACCATATGACACACTTAAACCACCGCCTCAATCCCGACCTAACTGATATCCCGTGGGACCAGGCTTGCCAGCTTATGGATATGGTTGGCTGGGAGAAGCGTAACGTCATGGAACTTCGTGCTGCTTTTGAGAAAAGCACCTACTCCTATTTTGTTTTTGACGATACTCGTCTGGTTGGTTTTGGGCGTACCGTAGACGATTCACAGTATTACGCGCTTATTGTTGACGTGGTTGTTCACCCAGACTACCAGGGTAAAGGCCTTGGAACACGGATCGTAAATTCGCTAAAAGACGCTCTTGACGACTATTTGTTTACCACCTTAACCGCCGCCAGAGGCAAGCACGGTTTCTACAAGAAAATTGGCTGGCAACAACAATCTTCAGCCTTCATATGGCCACGTAACGAAAGCCAGATCGAGGATCATTGTTTTACGGAAGATGGACCTGAATAATTCTGTTAGACGACCCCACCATCAATAGGCATAAACTTGTACCTTAGCCCACGAAATCACAGAATATGAAGCCTCAAAACTGCACAAATTACATTTTCTTACTTGTACTTCTCAGCACCCTCGTATCGTGCAAACAACTCAGCGAGTCAACGGCATCGAATGATGCCGTGCTTAATGGTAGCTTTGAGACCATTGAAGCGGGATACCCTGTAAACTGGAACATCTATTCGTCTAAAACCGTGCCTGAAGGTCGCTTTGAAGTGTTGCTCGATAGCACCGACCCACAGGATGGAAACGTGTGTTTAAAGTTTGAGGTGGATTCTTGTTCCGACAAAGGGGGGCGATTTTCTCCTGGTCTGTTTAGTGAGGTTGAAACCAAAACCGGCCACACATACAAAGTGAGTTACTACATTCAGAATGCAGGTTGCAAATACCGGGTAAAAACGGGTATGATTACGAATAAAAACAGTCAGATCAAGACGTTTATTCGCCAACCAGGTCGGGATCATGAATGGGTCCGTCACGAACACCTTATTAAGATTGAACAAGGCTTTGACCGCCTCCGATTCGAGTTAAACGTTCTGAGCCCTGGCAGCTTGCGCCTTGACAATATCAGCATTGAGGAAGTTGATAAACAGAGCGCAGGCTAGTGAATTGCGTGCGTAATGTCGGAGATCATTCTTGGCCCTGCATAGATAAAACAGGAATAAACCTGTACCAGATTGGCCCCAAGTTTCATTTTGTTCCGGGCGTCTTCTCCTGTTTTGATACCTCCTACGCCAATCAGCACGATTTCCGAATTGCGTTGGCGAATGTAGCTCACCACTTCATCAGAGCGCTTCTGAACCGGCTTGCCACTTAAGCCGCCTGCTCCCATCTCTTCAACCTTGCTCGCCACAGTTACCAGATTATCCCGGGCAATTGTGGTATTGGTTGCCACAATCCCAGCCAGGTGATACTGCTCAACCAAGTTCAAAATATCGTCAATCTGCTCGTTCGAATTGTCAGGTGATATTTTAACCAACAAAGGCACATCACGATACCCCGGTTTGTCCTTCATTTGTTCCTGAGCATTCCGAAGCGTTTGAAAAATAACGCCAAGTGCCTCTTTGTCCTGCAACTCCCTCAAATTAGGGGTATTAGGTGAGCTCACGTTCACCACAAAATAATCAACCAGGTCGTATAATGCTACGAAACACTTTTCATAGTCAAGATGTGCATCCTGATTCGGGGTCACCTTGTTTTTACCAATATTCCCTCCAATAATCAAGTCGGACGCGGGTCGCTTTTTTCGAAAAACCCTGATTCGGTTGGCTGCAGCTTCAACGCCCTGGTTGTTAAAGCCCATACGGTTAATCAGGCCGGTATCCTTGGGCAGTCGGAACAACCTCGGAAGCGGATTTCCATCCTGCGGCATAGGAGTCACCGTACCAATCTCTACCGATCCAAAGCCAAGCTTATCCAGCTCATCCAGATACTCTGCGTTTTTGTCAAACCCAGCAGCCATTCCTAACCCGTTTCTAAACCTTAACCCCATTACGGTGGTAGCGGTGTTCTTTACAGAACCAACCATTCCGCGCCGTATCAGACCAAGCAAACCCAATTTATTGATGAGCCTGAGGCTGGACGTAGTGAAGTGATGCGCTTTTTCCGCATCCATTTTAAAAAGAAAATTCTTGAGAAGGTTATACATTTCGGTGGCGAATATACTTTGGTAACATTGATTATGATTAATTTCGAGGCCTTAAAAAATACCGCATGAAAAACTGGTTAAACGTATCGGATCTTCACGATTTTTCTATTCATAATCTACCCTATGGTGTGTTTATTAGTGACGGGCGCCCTACCTTATGTATGGCGATCGGCGACCATATGATCAACCTGAGAAAGGCCGCAGAAATTGGCATTTTCGGTTCGCTTAACCTGGATATTTCCGTTTTTCAGTCTGAAGTTCTAAACGATTTCATTGCTACCGGTAAAGATTCCTGGTCGGAGTTCAGAGCCTTCATCCAGGCCTCACTCTGTGATGAAGCTTCATCTCTGTACACCTACCGTGACGATGTTTTGGTAAATCGTTTGGATGCTGAGATGGCCCTTCCATTACACATTGGCGACTACACGGATTTTTACAGCAGTATTGAACATGCCACCAACGTGGGAATGATGTTCCGGGACCCTGAAAATGCACTGCTTCCAAACTGGAAACACATTCCGGTTGGCTATCACGGAAGAGCGAGCTCTATTGTGGTAAGTGGTACCGAAATAAAACGTCCTTCCGGTCAAACCATGCCTCCTGATGCAACCCAGCCTGTTTTTGGGCCTACCAAACGACTTGACTTTGAGTTGGAGATGGCCTTTGTTGTTGGCAAAACAACTCAAGTGGGTCAGCAGGTATCTACAACCGATGCGGAGGACCACATATTTGGTATGACTGTTTTTAACGATTGGAGTGCGCGCGACATTCAAAAATGGGAATACGTTCCTCTTGGCCCCTTCCTGGCTAAAAACTTTGCTTCTACCATTTCCCCCTGGATCGTAACCATGGAAGCGTTAGAACCTTTCAGGTGTGCAAGTGTTAAGCAGGACCCCGAAGTTTTGCCCTATCTTCAATACCAGGGAGATAAAAACTTTGACATCAATCTTGAGGTTGACCTCACTCCTGAGGGAAGTAACGCCAGTACAATCTGTAAGAGCAACTTTAAGTACATGTACTGGAACATGGCACAACAACTGGCCCATCACACGGTAAACGGTTGTAATATTAACGTGGGCGACATGATGGCCAGCGGGACCATTAGCGGCAAGGATGAACAAAGCTATGGAAGCATGTTAGAGCTATGCTGGGGTGGAAAAAAAGACATCGCTTTATCCGATGGTCAAACCCGCAAGTTTATACTGGATGGAGACACCATCACCATGCGTGCTTTCTGTCAGAACGATGCCATTCGGGTTGGCTTTGGTGAAAGTATAGGCAAAATAAAGGCCTAATCAACAAAGAAGGTCATAGTGATTTGGCGCCGGAATGTTTCTCCGGGCTCCAGGAAAATAACACCTTCCTTGTCCGCCAGATTTCCGTTATGTGCTAACGCATCTGCCACACCGCACCAGGGTTCAATACACACATAACCTGCTGTTGGTTTGGACCAGATTCCCATGTACGGAAAATCCTTGTATTCCATTTTTACCACAGGCAAGCCTTCGTTGGTTTTAAGAATGACGGAAGATGATTTGAGGTTGGTAAAAATCAATGCGTCTTTATCAAACAGTGTTTCATTCAACTGAATCCGGTTTCCTTCAAACACATCCCTCATTTCTCCAGTTCGAATTCCTTCTTCTACGGTATCTGAACTGGCCGTTTCTGGCATCTCGAATTCCAGAAGGTGTTGACCTATCGGTTCCGCTGCAAAAGCAGGATGAGCGCCAAGACTAAATGGAAGGACTTCTTCGTCCATGTTTTTAACCATGAAGCTTTGAACCACTGCATTATCCAACAGTTCATATCCTACCTGAAAGTCAAAATCAAATGGATAATTGGGGTAGGTTCCCAGGTTCGACTTAAGAGAGTAAACCAGTTCCGACGGGTTCCATTTGATCACCTCAAAATCCAAATCCCGGGCAAAACCATGTTGATTCAGCGTATATTTCTGGTCCTGGTGTACGTAGGCGTTGTCTTTCAGTCGACCCACGATTGGGAACAAAATGGGTGCATGACGTGGCCAAACCTGAGGGTCGGCCTGCCAAATAAATTCTCTTCCATCTATTGACCTTACGCTTTGCAACTCCGCACCGCGTGTATCAACCGATATCTTTAATTTGTTGTTTTGAAGTATCACGAAATCTTACAATGCGAGCGAGAAACTAGTTGTTAAAGTGGGCCACCAAAGGCATCTGTCTCCCAACACCAAACGCGAGATTCGAAATCCGTAAAATTGGTGCGGCCTGAAATCGTTTGTATTCGTTCCGATCTACCAGGCGGATCACTTTTCTAACAACTTCTTCATCAAAGCCCATATCTACAATCTCTTTCCAGCCTTTCTGCCTCTCAATGTACAACATAAGTATCTTATCCAACAGCTCGTAAGGCGGCAGAGAATCGCTGTCTTTTTGATCAAAACGCAGCTCTGCCGAGGGTGGTTTTGTTAATATGTTAGTTGGTATTACCTCGCCATTTCGGTTTATGTAATCTGCCATTTCGTAAACCTGCATCTTATAGAGGTCGCCAATAGCAGACAAACCACCGCACATATCGCCATACAACGTAGCATAACCCACTGCCGTTTCGCTTTTATTGCTGGTGTTTAACAACATGGAACCAAACTTATTGCTCATGGCCATGAGCAAAAGGCCTCGACTTCTCGCTTGAATGTTTTCTTCGGTTGTGTCTGGAGCCAAGCCTCTAAACTGGTCGGACAAGCTACTTTCTACGGCATTCACCATATCCTGGATAGGAATGATATTGTAAGGACAACCCAGGTTTTCAGCCAACTGCTTTGCGTCGGTAATAGACCCTTCGGAAGAATACTTAGACGGCAACAAGACTGCTCTAACATTGTCCGCCCCAAGGGCTTCAACTGCCAATGCATTGATTACAGCAGAATCGATACCTCCGGATGAGCCAAGAAGAGCCTTTTTGAACTTCATCTTACCAAAGTAATCGCGTATTCCCATCACCAGCGCATCGTGGATGAGGCCAATATCTTCATTTTTATAGTCCTGGCTCTTATCCTGATAAGTTTCTCCCGGTATCCAGTCAATTGCCCGATAGTCTTCCTCAAAATAGGCAAGCTCTTCTGCAATTTCTCCGGTTTGGTTAATAAACATGGAACCTCCATCGAACAAAATGTCGGTATGTGCTCCCACCTGATTTACATACACCAGAGGAAGACCATATGTTTTTGCATTGTCGACCATTCGATTCTTTCGCTCCTCCACATGATTATAACTAAACGGTGAACCCGAAAGGTTGATCATAATGTCTGGATTCAACTTTACAAGCTCATCCATAGGTGTTACCGGGTAGAGAACCGGATCATCCAGATTCCAAAGGTCTTCACAAATGGTAACAGCCAAACGCACTCCCTTAAAGTCAATCAGTGAGAAATGATCGTTTGGTTCAAAGTATCGGTATTCATCAAATACATCATAGGTAGGTAACAGCGTTTTGTTAACGGTCTTTACCCATTCGCCATCGTTGAGAAAAACGGCCGAGTTGTATAGTGCCTTGCCCTTTTCGAGTTTCGAATACGTAGGCATTCCTACAAGTACGCCTATGCCATGACTGTATTCTTTGAGATTTTCCAATGCCGCATAACATCGCTCTATAAAGCTCTGATAATTGAGCATATCCTTTGGTATGTAGCCGCACACGGCAAGCTCAGAAAAGACTATTAGGTCAACCGATTCGGACTTCGCTTTTTTTATCGCATTGGCCATTTTCCGGACATTACCCTCCAGATCGCCAATGGTATAATTTAGCTGAGATAGTGCAATTTTCATCTATTCTTATCGAGTTCTTCTTAGAAGAATACTCCAACGTTCAAGCTGGCAAAATTGTTCTTTGCTTGTGTCAGATCGTCGGCTACAAAGACATTAAGAAAGTTGTTATCCATACGCAATCCAGCGTACAACGAAGTGTTGCCTGCAACGTTGTATTCAACACCTGCTCCAATGATCAAAGGAAACCTCATAAAGAAAACCTTATCGTCAAAGTTGTCGTAGTGGTATTCGTCGTTCACCTTTTTATTCACACGAATACCAGTTGGATCGTCAAAAGGTACCGTTTTCCCGGTTATATCGGCAGTCGCCTGCGTTAAAAACGATGGAGAGAAACCAAATTGAGCCCAATAGGTCCAATAGCCAAACTGCTTCGTTTTAAACTTGATGGAGATCGGTATTTGAATGTACTTAAACTTATAATCGTACTGTACATCGCTATGGCTGGTAGTTCCCATTGAATCGGTATAGGTCAGACGATCGGTATGCACAATGCTTCCAGCCAGGTCGGTAAACAATAGTTCTGAGCTTAATGCGTAGTATTTCTGAAAGTTATAATCAGCCATCACTCCATAGCTATACCCCAGTGAACTTCCAACCCGATCAATGTTTTTACTTACCGGCGATATCCACGACAGGTTAGTCGAAAACTTAAGTCCTATGCGAAAACGCTGATCCTGTGCGTTAGCATTGAGTGAAATCACGACGAGGATCGCAGTAAAAATTGAGGTCTGGAATCTTTTCAAGTTCATACTTTTGCAAATCTATTGTTACGACAAAAATGGTAAAAAAAAATAGAATAAATACGACGGTCGGTGGGCTTATAATTAGCTTGGCATTTATAGCGTCTGGCTGTGGCGATGGCAACAAGCACCATGTTGATTTAAGCGGTCATGAAGTAGAGATTAAAATCGACCGATTAGAGGACGATCTCTTTACCGTTGGCTCGACTGACGACTACTTGAAACTAGACCAAATCGACTCTTCTTTGATGCGCGCCTTCAAACGTGGAATAATGGGACCCGAAACCCGTGATGGTTTTCTACCACCCGAAGAAAGTGCCGCAGGTTTTATGCGTTTTACCTCCAACAAAGACATGAGACACTTGTACCATTCGGTTGATTCTGCATTTCCCGATCTCGGTGAAATTGAAGAAGAACTTAGTCTCGCTTTTTCGCACTACAATTATTACTTCCCCAATGCGGTTATTCCTAAATTCTACTCGGTAGTAACTCCGTTCAGAGCCCATAATATTACCACGGAAAAAGCTATGGCCATATGCCTTGACATGTACCTTGGACCAGACTTCACGCCGTATCAAAGCCCTATGTTAAACTTTCCTAACTACCTGGTTAAACGGTTTCGGCCAGACTACATGGTGCCGAACGTTGTAAAGGCCTGGGTAGAGAGCGACCTTGAACGTGGAAGTGGTGACCGGTTGTTAGACGAGATGATTTTTCAGGGCAAGATTTTATATGCTCTGGACCTGCTTATGCCTGACCTACCCGACTCCCTAAAAATTGGTTACCCGAACGGGAAAATCGAATGGTGCGTGCAGAATGAGTTCCAGATCTGGTCGCACCTTATAGACGAAAACCTTCTGTACAGTTCCGATTATCGATCCTTTAGCGGGGTTATAAGCGATGGTCCGTTTTCGAAAGGGAATAACGTACCTCAGGAGTCTCCACCACGAGTTGCCGTATGGGCCGGCTGGCAGATTGTTCGGGAATACATGGAAAAACATCCTGAAACTACGTTAAAAGAGTTACTGGCCTCCAACGACTCAGAAGCCATCCTGCATGGCTCGGGCTACAAGCCTTAATTAGAGAAACGCGAGGTAGGGCGCAATCTGATCGACCCACTCCCGGGTCAACAGGTGAACCTGATTCAGGTCGTCCGTTGACGCAAAGCCACCGTGTTGTTGCCGATATTGCACAATAGCACGTGCCTGCTTCCAGGAAACATAAGGGTGATGTGCCAACGTGTTTACATCCATGTGATTGATGTCGAGTAATTGGTGTGCATCGTTTAGTTCGAGGTACGGCATAAGGCGGTTGACCAATGAACTATCAACACCATACACCTCGGTTAATTGATCAAAAGACACAAAACCGCCTAACGCGCTCCGGTAACGTACAATTCGCTTAGAAAGCACATTACCAATTCCATGGAGGCGTTTAAACTCAGTGGAATCTGCAGAATTGATATCGAGAGAAAATTGAATCTCGCGATGTTTTGTATGGAGAGTTGTTGGTTTTTTCCGATATCGGGTAAAATCGAGATATGGAAGGACCGTTCCGAGGTCGCTATCTTCCATAAGTTTTAACTCCTTAAACTGCTCTGGGGTGACGACAAATCCTATTTCATTCTTCCGCTCAAACCAATCTTGGATAAAGGCATCCTGAAAGCCCATTTGGCGCAGGTCCCTGGCCTTTGCGTAGTTTATGTCGAAGGACTTTAACTGCCATTGTCGTTTAGTAGGATAGTTGTGTGAAGTGGTTTCCTGGAAGCTGTCCTCGCTACTTTCTACCGGGATGTAATGAAATGTTACCTCAGGGTCGGGCCGGTCAATGGGCCAAAACCGTGCTATTATGGTCAATGCAACTAGAATGGAAAGGGTTACAATACCGCGTTGTGCAGAACGGGAGAACTGCAAAAATTCTTTTTTCATGGTTGCACAAAAAAAGGGCTTTGATGATGTATCACCAAAGCCCTTCTCGTATTCGGTCTGTTTCTTATGACAGACTTAGGTCGGCAACAGCGTGTTTCTGATATTCACCCTTTGCCAGTTTTTCCTTAATTGCGCCAAATGCCTTAATGGTTTCCTCAACGTCTTCCAGGCTATGAGCAGCGGTAGGTATCAGACGTAGCATGATAATACCCTTAGGCACTACCGGATACACCACAATCGAACAGAAGATTCCATAATTTTCACGCAAATCGTGGATTAGGTGCAATGCTTCGTCAACCGTTCCATTAAGGATTACCGGAGTAACGCACGACTTGGTAGTACCAATATTGAACCCTTCTTTTCTCAATCCTCCCTGGAGGGCGTTTACTACCTTCCAAAGATTTCCTTTGATTTCTGGCTTGGTTCTCAACAATTCAAGACGCTTAAGTGCACCAAGTACCAATGGCATTGGCAATGACTTTGCGAAAATTTGAGAACGTGTGTTATATCGGAGATAGTCGATGATCTTTTTGTCACCACTTACAAAGGCTCCAATACTTGCCATCGATTTAGCAAAGGTTGAGAAATACAGGTCAATTTCTTGCTGTACTCCCTGCTCTTCTCCCGCACCGGCACCCGTTTCACCAAGTGTTCCAAAACCGTGAGCGTCATCTACGAAAAGTCGGAAGTCAAACTTCTTCTTAAGTTCGATCACTCCTTTCAGGTCACCTTGGTTTCCTGACATTCCGAACACACCTTCTGTAATTACCAGAATAGCGCCCCCTGTTTTTTCTACCAACTTAGCTGCGCGGCCAAGTTGCTTCTCCAGGTTACCCATATCGTTGTGCGCATACACAAAGCGCTTCCCCTGGTGAAGTCTAACTCCATCAATGATGCAGGCATGCGACTCGGCGTCATAGACAATCACATCGTGGCGATCAACTACAGCATCGATGATCGACAATACCCCCTGGTAACCGAAGTTAAGAAGCATTGTGTCTTCTTTCTGCACAAAATCACTCAGTTCCTGTTCCAGAAGTTCGTGGTTCGTACTGTTACCAGACATCATACGTGCACCCATTGGGTATGCAAGACCGTATTCAGCTGCGGCATCAGCATCTGTTTTTCGCACTTCCGGGTGGTTAGCCAATCCAAGATAGTTGTTCAAACTCCAGGTAAGGCGTTCCTTCCCATTGAACATCATCCGAGGGGCGATATCGCCTTCCAACTTGGGAAACGTGTAATACCCCTTAGCCGCATCGGCGTGCAATGCCAGCGGCCCCATGTTTGATGTTAACTTTTCAAAAAGATCCATGTACTTGATAAAAAATTTCGGCAAAGGTACACAAAATGTGTTCAATTGTCATCGCTTTGTCGGCAATGTGACACAAGCCCACAAAACACACGCAAACACTTGTTTATCAACGATTTACAATTTCAATTTTATTCGGCAAAATGGGCCATAAGGCCGTTCGATCATTTTCTTCCTGACTTTTGTAACAAACGACATCTCACCTCGTTTAATTAATTGGGTTAGCTAAACAAAAGCAGTATCTTTGCAGACTTTTCTAAATGAGTACACGTCTAGTAATATTTTCCTTATTGATTTGTTTTACCGCATCTACCGGATGTGAGTATCAGAAAGTCCTTAAAAAAGGGACGCTGGAGCAAAAACTGGATGCAGCCCGGAAGTACTACAATAAGGGCGACTATGCACGCTCGCAGATTCTTCTTGAACAGTTGATCGGTAAGTTTAAACGTGGAGCCAATGCCGAGGAAGTGTACTTTCTTTACGCATATTCTCATTTTGGAATGAATGACTATGTAATGGCGGGGTACCACTTTCGGAATTTCACCGAACGTTACCCCAGAAGCAATTACATTGAACAAGCTGCCTTTATGGTAGCAAAATGTGAGTACCACAAAACGCTTTCGAGCGAACTGGATCAAACCAATACCAAGGGTGCTATTGAGGCGATTCAACTTTTTATTAACCGATACCCAAAAAGTGAGTCGGTTGAGAAAGGAAATGAGCTAATTGACCAGTTGCGTGCACGTTTGCACGAGAAAGCCTATAACACGGCTATACTTTATTACAAAATGGGCGACTACCTGTCGGCCTACACTTCTTTCCGAAATGCTGTGGGTAACTACCCTGACCTTCCGGACAAGGAAAAAGTGGAATATCTGATTGTGCGATCGGCCTATTTGTATGCCGAACAGAGTATCATTAAGTTTCAACTTGAACGTTACGAGAAGGCACTTTCAGAGGCAGATGAGTTCAGCATTGCTCATCAGAATTCGATCTATAAAGAGGAAGTAAGTAAAATTGCTGAATCTTGTAGAGAAGCAATCAACCGGATACAGGAAGAAAAGAAAACGTCGAACAATTAATAGATTTCAGACATGAACAAGAACATCGATGCACCAAACACTACGATCTCACGTGATACCAGAGAGCTTGACTCTTCTACTGGCAATCTATACGAATCTGTAGTGATCATCTCCAAACGGGCAAACCAACTCTCCGCTCAATTAAAGGAAGAGC
The DNA here is from genome assembly GCA_017640445.1 of Bacteroidia bacterium. GTDB lineage: Bacteria > Bacteroidota > Bacteroidia > NS11-12g > UBA9320 > UBA987. Next base: position 22,535 of record JAEPQQ010000042.1, read on the forward strand.
TTAACGCCAAGTTAGATGAATTCGCCTCGGAGACCGACAATTTGGAGGAGATCTTTGAGAACCGCGAGCAAATCGAGATTTCTAAATATTACGAGTCGCTTCCAAAGCCAACTTTGATGGCAACTGAGGAGTTTCTGAACGGCCAGGTGTACTTCAGAAACCCAGATAAGGATGCTCAATAAGAAGAAAATTCTTCTGGGCGTAAGCGGTGGTATTGCAGCTTACAAAACGGCACAACTCATACGAAACTTTACTAAGGCGGGAGCCGAAGTAAGAGTTGTTATGACTCCGGCTGCCACTTCCTTCATTGGGCCACTAACCCTCTCAACTCTTTCGAAGAACAAGGTACATACACAATTCTTCGATAAAGAAAGTGGTGAATGGTCGAACCATGTAGAGTTAGCCCTATGGGCCGACCTTGTGGTGATTGCCCCAGCAACGAGCAATACACTGGCAGAAATGGCTAACGGTTTATGCTCAAATTTGCTACTGGCCACCTATCTCTCTGCAAAGTCTGAGGTATACGTAGCTCCGGCAATGGATCTCGACATGGCCCACCATCCAAGTTTACTCAGAAATCTGGAACAACTGGAACGCGATGGCGTTCAGATCATTCCGAGTGAAGAAGGTGAGCTGGCCAGTGGATTGGTTGGCAAAGGACGCATGGCGGAACCAGAGCACATTCAATCCTTTATCGAAAACCGGCTTAAGCAACAACAGGACTTTACCGGAAAAACGATCCTGGTAAACGCAGGGCCAACACATGAACCCATTGACCCGGTTCGATTTATTGGTAACAGAAGCACTGGAAAAATGGGCGTTGCCATTGCCAATGAGTTTGCAACAAGAGGAGCTTCAGTTCACCTCGTGCTAGGACCTACTTCTCACTCATTTACGTTTCATCCCAACGTGGAAATCACGCGAATTGAAACAGCACACGACATGTATTCTGCCTGCGCTAAAACGTTCCCATTATGCGACGTGGCAGTATTGAGTGCCGCGGTAGCCGACTTCACACCTGAGACCAAATCTGACAAAAAGATTAAGAAAACATCCAATAGCCTGGTTCTCGACCTCGTTAAAACACCAGACACACTTGCTGAACTGGGTAAGATCAAAAAAAACAATCAATACCTGGTTGGTTTTGCACTTGAAACGGACAATGAACTTGAAAACGCCAAAGGCAAACTTTCACGTAAAAACCTGGACCTAATTGTGCTTAACTCTTTGCAACATAAAGGGGCCGGATTTGGCCACGATACGAATAAGGTAAGCACAATTGACAAATCTGGTGAAATATGTACATTTGACCTTAAGAGTAAGACTCAGGTGGCCAGAGATATTGTAAACAAACTGAAAGAAATTATTACCAAATGAAAAAAATCGTACTGATCATTACGCTTATAACCACGGCATTGTTAGCACCAGCTCAAGACCTGAACTGCACGGTTGATGTAATTACCAACTCCGTTCAAGCCACCAATAAGCAGATCTTTGACGATTTAAAGAATTCGGTGATTCAATTTTTGAACAACCGAAAGTGGATCAAAGGAGATGTGTCTCCCAACGAAAAAATAAACTGCAACTTCGTTATCGAAGTTACCAAGTTTGAAATTGATCAGTTTCAGGCCAACATAAACATCCAGAGTAGCAGAACGGTGTTCAACTCATCTTACAATACCAAGATATTCAGCTACGTAGATAATGGTACGGTATTTAAATATGCCCAGTTCCAAAACCTTGAATTTCAGGAAAACTCCTATACGAATAACCTGACCAGCTTATTGGCATTTTATGCAAACGTGGTTATCGGTCTTGATTTTGACACCTACCAGCTTAACGGAGGTGATCCCTACTTCCAAAAGGCGATGACCATACGTAACACGGCCATGGCTGTAACGGGTCAGACAGGCGAATGGGGTTCGGGTGCCGGAAATGGCAGTAGAAACAAGTACTTTCTGATTGACAACTTGCTTGATCAGCGGTTTTCACCGCTTCGTTCGGCATTGTATCGGTACCACATTAAGGGATTGGATGTAATGACCACTGACCTGGAAACCGGTAGGAATGAGATCTACCAGAGCGTAAAAGATCTAAAATTAGTGTACGATGCACTTCCTAATGCTCTTATGCTTAAGCTGTTCTTCAATTCCAAAACGGAAGAACTGATTCAGGTTTTTAGCAAGGCCACTCCAACACAAAAAAACAAGGTTGTAACCCTGCTTGGCAAGATGGACCCTTCCAATAGAAGCAAGTACGAAGACGGGATTCTTAAAGCTCGCTAACTGACTATGAGGTACATATTTCACGTCGCTTTACTGATTTCCATAGGCCTTATAGCCTGTACGGGAAACAAACATGAGGGTGTGCAACAGATATCGCCTGATGGTTTGGAAGAACTGCTAGCCAACGAGAACACTGTGTTGATTGATGTTCGAACTCCGGAGGAGGTGGCTACCGGATATATACCAGGTGCAACTCTGTTCATTGATGCTTATTCGGATGACTTTGAATCGCGTCTTTTGCAGCTTGACAAGGACAAAACATACGCGGTGTACTGTCTACGCGGTGGTAGAAGTGCACGCGCAACTGACCTGCTCGCATCACAGGGTTTCTCTTCTGTTTACAATGTGGAAGGCGGTATTGACGCTTACACGGGACGTCTCATCAAGAATTAAGAGGTTACTGTTCCAACACCTGATGGATGGTTTCCGAATTCCAATTGGCAGAACCCGTTTTCTCCACTACAATTTCTCCTGCCTCGTTTAAGATATAGGTGGTTGGCAGCCTAGATGAAGCCAGCATATCAGGGGCTCCCGAAAGTGAAGTGTAAACCGGGATGTTCAGGTTTTCCTTCTTAAGAAAATGTTTAACTCGTTCTATTTCATCGTTGGTTACAAATAAGAAAACCACGTCATCCTGATAAGAGGTATATAACGCCTGCATCGATGGCATTTCTGCAATACACGGCGGGCACCATGTAGCCCAGAAGTTAATAACGATTTTTTTTCCTTTGAAGTCAGCCAGGTTAACGAGCTCACCCGTGGTTGACTGGAGGTTCCAATCATAATCATCCAACACCTCCCGATCACCAACTTGTTCCACCGAAGGACTAAAGGCGATCAGACGGTTTACAAATACCTTTATAGGTTTACCGGTTTGCGGTATTAATAAGAGCACAACCAGCACCACAAACACAACGTTCCATAAGTGCTTCTTCAAGAAAGACATCAGTTTATATGACGTCTGACGGCTGTTTTTGTTTAAAGGAAGTGCAGATTATTACCGGAAATACTCTCTCATCCGATCGAAAAAGCCTTTTTCAGACTTCGACGGGTCGGGTTGGAAGTTGTCTGATTCATCCAACTTCTTTAACATGTTCTTCTCCTCGTTGGTCAATCGCTGAGGTGTCCAAACATTAATTTGGATGAGTTGATCACCTTTACCATAACCGTTCAAATCGGGTACGCCTTTGTTCCGTAGTCGGAGTATTTTACCGGCTTGTGTGCCAGGCTCGATCTTAATTCGGGCACGGCCCGTTACTGTTGGCACTTCCACATCGCCGCCCAGAGCTGCCGTTGTAAAGCTTATATACAGGTTGTAAATGATGTTGTTCCCTTCACGTTTGAGGTCTTCATGGGCCTTCTCCTCCACCAGAACAATGAGGTCACCGGCTATTCCACCTGCAATTTCATTTCCCTTTCCGTTTACCGACAACTGCATACCATCTTCTACACCTCCCGGGATGTTTAGGGTGGTAGTTACTTCTTTGCTTACAAGGCCCTGGTGATCGGCACCTGCAGGTCGGTTACTAATGGTTTTACCACTTCCGCCACAGGTTGGACACGTGGTAGTGCTTTGCATCTGCCCCAAAAAGGTATTGGTTACCTGAGTAACCTGGCCTCTTCCTCTACACGTTCCACAAGTATCGAACTTCAATCCATCGGCAACTACCTTCTTGGTATATTTGATCTTCTTCTCAACACCGTTGGTAATCTCCTCCAGCGTAAGTTTTAACTTAATCCGAATGTTACTTCCAACGGCCTGACGTGTGCGGCTCCTTCCACCTCCAAAGAAACTTTCGAAAGGGCTTCCGCCGCCGCCACCAAAGATGTCACCAAACTGGCTAAAGATGTCTTCCATGGACATTCCACCACCAAATCCACCGCCACCACCGGCAGCTCCTCCAACTCCCTGATGACCAAATCGATCGTAACGCGCACGTTTATCCGCGTTGCTCAGCACTTCATAAGCCTCAGCAGCTTCCTTGAACTTTTCTTCGGCCTCCTTGTTGTCGGGGTTCTTATCCGGGTGAAACTTAATGGCTAGCTTGCGGTAAGCCTTTTTTAGCTCCGCTTCAGTGGCGCTTTTCGACACCCCAAGAACTTCATAATAATCTCGTTTTGCTGCCATTTCTATTCTCCTACAACAACCTTAGCGTATCGCAACACCTTGTCGTTTAGCTTATATCCTTTTTCTATTACGTCAACCACCTTACCCTTCATGTCATCGCTGGGTGCCGGAATTTTAGTGATTGCCTCATGTAGTTCCGAGTCGAAATCTTCTCCCTTCGCCTCGAAATGCTCCATACCTTGTTTCTGTAATATCCCCATGAACTTTTGGCGAACCAGCCGAACACCGTCCGTGAAAGCTTTTACATCCTCGGTCTGCTCCATTGCTTCCATGGTACGATCAAAATCGTCAACTACTGGAAGTAAGTCTTCTAACAAGTCTTTTCCGGCTGATCGAATAAGTTCTGCCCGCTCTTTTGTGGTTCGTCTTCTGTAGTTATCAAACTCAGAGTACAAGCGCAGGTACTTGTCATTCAGCTCGCTGGCTTTCTCTGCCCAATTTACCTCCTCCGTTTGTTCATTGGATTCTGCGGCCTCCTGTTTCACCTCTTCTTGTTCCAACACTTCTTCTTGCTTCTTTTCTGCTTTCTTGCTTTTCTTCATCGGAAAACGATTTAACGGTTTTGCACCCGCAATAAGTCTGCCAATGCCAGATCAGAACAAAATACTGCCAAACAAGTAGCTGAAACAAATAAAAATGCCATTTTGACACGGGTCTGTATTGCTGGCCCTACCCTTTTGTCAATCAAGACAATGCTTCACCTTTGTTTCTAAAAACCGATTAAACGAAAAACGGCCACACCCAGCACATTTGCATGTACTTTAGGGTGTAACCGCTTCATTTTTGCTCTACGCTGAAGACTACCACCAACTGGCAGTACAGTCATATGCGAAACAAGTAGACCTCAACCCTTGGTATACCTAAATTTGACTGTTTGTCTTTTCCCAGTTTCTAACTGAGCAACGTCCAGAACATAAACTCCTGAACTTATTCCGTCCAACCCCAGGGTAATACTTCCTCCGGATTTCCCGGTAAACCTCCAACGCTGTTGCCCCGTTAAACTAACAACAGATACTTCGTATCGACCTGGTTCCAAACCCAAAACATGTAATACCTCATTGTTCGACTCAAGTTTATACTTGAACAGGTTGTTTCCCCATAATTGGTCGACTGATGCACTCGGGGCATCAAACCGCCCTAACTTCTTATCGGCCGTAACAATCCAAAGAACATTAGACCGGTCAACGGAAAGCTCTAACACGTTGTCGTCTTGGAGGTTGGTATTATCGCTGGTGTAAACATCCCACAACCAACCTTCTACCCGAACCAAACCCGAGTCCATTCCGTACCAGGCTTGGTGTTTATTTACATGGAGTGCCTGGATTCTGTTTGTTGCCAGTGTGGAGTTATTATTTCCAAGAATTTGCGGAAAGCCACTGCTAAAATCGACTATATACAGTCCTTTTGCCGTACCATCGTAGGCGGTATCATTAATCACCTGACCACAGAGAATTCTAGCATCTGGTAAGGCCGAGCCGCTGTCGCCTATCTGAATAGCCTGACCATCACTAAGACGTTCTATACTCACTCCGTCCATAGAACGACCTATCAATAAACCGCTGTTCGTTCGGCTTATTCCCGTAAGCGTTCCCAATTGGAAAGGGTATCCTTTTCGAACAGGTTTGGCAGTAGAATTTCCTGATGAATAAATACGGCCATCACTGGTGCCGTAGTAGTAAATTCCAGCAAGATTGTCGGTCAATGCGGTTATAAATTCTTCCCCCAGGTCTATCTTAAGGTCTATCGCGCTCCATTTATCACCATCAAACTCAGCAAGACCGTTACCTCTTGTAGCAATGGTTACACGACCATCGCGCAATGCGATAGACGTAACCGAATCGTCTGGAAGTCCATCAGAAGTATTATACGTTGTCCACGACTCCGTTTTATCAAATCGGAATACCCCCCGGCTGGTGGTAATCCATTTATTGTCGTCGTTATCAACAAGGAAGTCAGTTACCAAGGCGGATATAGGAAAATTCCACTGATCCAATTCCTGACTTTTTGCGTTGGTCGTTACCACCAACACAATCGCTATTAATATGCTTATTTGTCTCATGTCTTGTTATTTTATTTGTTAATCAACTGACCTTTTGATGCGTTAGCGAAGTAATATGTATCGGCATGTTTCTGGTACGTAACTACTATAAGTTCCAGGTTATCGAGGTTCCAATCTTCCTCAATTGGGATTATTGCTTCACCGCCAATTTCATCTCCCTCTCTAAGCGCTCCAATATTGCGCCCCCAGAGTTGTCCATCCATTGCTGCTCTAAAAACGTGCTTATGGACCGCCTTATCAGGAGTAGGGTGACCCAATTGATGGCCAGTAATACTATTCTCCAGTACGTAAACAGCAACGTAAACAGGTGTGATAGTCACCTCCAGAAAGGCTTTGGTTTTATAACGGATTCTCATCTTGCCATCCTGAATAACTCCCTGAACGGCCGAGTTGATTATGACACTGTCATTTATGAATCCTTCTGCTCTCATGATGGCAAGGTCACGTTCTTCTCTAACGTTAACCTGCCCGGTACTTCTGGCTTCACTGAGAATGTTTCTATTGTTCACACTGAATGTCGGGAATGCCTGAACGTCGTTGTAATTACTCAATTCCTTGGCCAAATCTGTGACATAATCCTCGGGGTAGGCATATGCAGCCAGGTATACGGCGTCTTCTCCAAAGCGATCACTCAACTCGGAGAACATCCCCCACCCCCAGCTACCACATGGCGAACAATTGGTTCCGGTATGTTTTACAATCCAGGGGCGGTTTCTCTCTTCCACCTCTAATTGGTCTTCGAGGTTATCGGATTTCTTTGCCTCCACGTCTTCTGAAGACAGGTCGTTTACGCATGCCGAAAGAGCAACGACCAGTAAAAGGGTTAACATGTTCGTTATTGGTGTTTTCATATTCGTTTTCTTCTAAAGGTTTTACATTCTTTTAAATCAAGTTACGGTGAAAGCCCTCTGTAAGTTGGTACAATTCGATTAGGGTAAAACATACGCTCATACTCACCGTTCGTCGATATAGATTGGCCATCGCATTTACCTTCCACTCCTAACTTGTATTAACATGGATGACCTTAACAATGAACCGAGTATTTATCAGTCTTTTATCTCTGATCACCCTCGTCATCCCAAGCAATGCCCAAATCATAAAAAACGGAGGCTTTGAAAGCAATACTCTTTCGCAAAACCGCGGTTTTACTGTGATTAAAAAGGGGCGGAAAACGCTGAAGCATTGGAAAGTCGTAAAGGGTGAAATTGATTTGGTAGACAACTACTGGTCGGCTTTTTCAGGAGGATATAGTATTGACTTAAACGGATATTCATCCGGAACGATCACCCAAAACATTCGTACAGTTCCAGGTGCAACCTACTATGTAAGTTTCCAACTGTCGGGTAATCCGGAGTGTGGAGACAGCATTCGGAGCCTTATGGTGTCTGCGGGAAACCATCAATCGGAGTATGGTATTAATATCCTCGGTACGAGCAGACATGCCTTGCAATGGCGAAAACAATCGTTTCGTTTCACAGCCATTGACAGCTTTACCACCTTAACCTTTTCCAGTCTCGAAGAGAATAACTGTGGTGCAATCCTCGACGACATCAAGGTGTTGGTAGACTGTGCGTGCCTGACCTGTGACCATAGAGACTCTTGTTTCGACGGTTTTTCGGTCCATCTGCCGTCCCAGTTTTCCCCGGATGGTGATGGATTAGATGATGTGTTTTCTATATCGGGAAACCCCGATGGAATCTTGCGAATTGTAGAGTTTACGTTGTTTAACTCCTGGGGTGTTCAATTGGTAAAATTGGAAAATCAGGATGTTGTTTCTGACCTTAGCCTCTGGGATGGTACGCACAATGGAACAGAACAAAACAGCGGTGCTTATTCCTTTACGTTGGAGCTTCAACTCATTAACGGACAGACGATTACTCGAACCGGCATAGTCCACCTCCTTCGATAACGTTACTC
>JAEPQQ010000043.1 GCA_017640445.1 Bacteroidia bacterium
GAGTTAAAGTTGGACCAACCTTTGGGGAAGCAATACCTGGCATTTCTCAATGACTTGTCACCCGTATCCTTGTATCATCCAGGCAACGTTCCCAACACTAAAGGTCTAAACCTGTTCACCACAGAAAACCATGCTCTGCGTGTTAAATTTCCCTACCTGCGCAGGAGCTTTCAAAGTGCAGAGTTAACCACCAGTTTAATAGCTCAGGCCTTTATCGGAACTTTGGTTCTTGCTCTTGCGGCAATGTTGATGGCTACTGTTCTGGGTTTATTCTTTGGCGTGCTTTCGAGTATCCGGCAAGGCAGTTGGTTGGATCAGAGTCTGCTATTTGTGAGCACATTGGGTATTTCGGTTCCCTCGTTCTTCTCGGCCATTGTTTTTAGTTGGTTGTTTGGTTATGTTTGGTCATCATACACCGGGCTTAATGTGGTTGGCAGTTTATTCGAAATTGATCCTTTTACAGGAAAACAACTTGCCTTAAAAAATTTGGTGCTACCGGCTTTGGCATTGGGTATACGCCCCCTGGCCATAATAACCCAACTTACGCGCAACTCTATGCTTGACGCTTTATCGAAAGATTATATCCGAACCGCTCGATCCAAAGGGCTTAGCAATCGCGCCATTTATTTTAAACACGCACTAAAGAGTGCCCTAAACCCAGTTTTAACCTCCATCTCCGGATGGTTTGCCTCTCTCCTGGCAGGAGCCTTCTTTGTGGAGTTTATTTTTAGCTGGAAGGGGCTTGGCAGTTTGACAATTCATGCCCTGGACACGAGTGACCTGCCCGTAATTATGGGTTGTATCGTCTTTATAGCGGCTCTTTTTGTCATTATTAATTTGGTGGTGGATGTACTCTACTCCTTCCTTGACCCAAGAATCAACATCGAATAATGCGCATTATCCTTACAGGACTTCCCGGGGTTGGCAAGACCTATCTTGGTAACCAATTAGCGAAATACCTGGACCTGCGGTTTATTGATTTGGACCAATACATTGTTGATGTAGAAGGAGATCATATTCCGAACATCTTTGAACAAAAAGGAGAACAGTACTTCAGGACGATTGAGACGAAGGCCTTGGAGGAATGTCTTAAGTACGACCAAATTGTACTCGCTACCGGTGGTGGCACGCTGTGTCATTCGGAAAACCTAAAAAAAGCAACGACGATTGGAATTTGCGTGTACATCAAGGATTACCTTGGTGCAATTGCCAACCGAATTGATCAAAATCGAGGTCAACGACCCATGTTTTTGGGCTTAAATCAGCTCGAAACCGAAAAAAAATTAGGTCAACTGTTAAAAAAAAGAAGGTCGTATTACGAGCAAACCCATGTCATTACTGGCCTAGAGGCCGTTTCCAACCTACAGTTATTAACAAATCGACTGCTTTTATTCACAAAGGACGCGTAAATCTTGAATGATATAATTTAAAATAAGTAACATTGCTCAGCAATATCCGAGAGGGCCAGTGTTTACGGTCGTTCTAGTGATATTCTGTATTTAATATTATTGATATTTTTAATTTTCACTTAAAGATTTTAGATCATGAACAAGTCAGAGTTAATCTCTCAAATGGCTGGCGATGCTGGCATTACTAAAGCTCAAGCACAAACTGCTTTAAATTCATTCCTTGATTCTTCTTCATCTGCGTTGAAAAAAGGAGACAAAGTAATCCTAGTAGGTTTCGGAACATTCTCAGTATCTAAGCGTGCTGCAAGAACTGGACGTAACCCACAAACAGGAAAAGAAATTCAAATTGCTGCTAAAAACGTTGTTAAGTTTAAAGCAGGATCTGAGTTATCAGGAAAGGTAAACTAAGAACGTCATTTCTTTAACGAAGTGGACCCTCTACCTAACAGGTAGGGGGTTTTTTATTGTTAGGCGTCATTTTGACCCATATTACAACACATAAGCAAAGCAATAGGAATTCAGAATAAAGGCCGAGAAGGCTACCTAATGATCAGCTCGGTCTAAAATTAACTCCCAATACCCAACGTCTACCCAACGGTCATGTTTATAACCAACCTCTTTGAGCATACCCACTGGTTTGAATCCAAGTCGCTCATGTAACCGAACACTGGCCTCATTGGGTTGTGCAATTCCACCTAGCAGCACATGATAGCCCAACATTCTAAGTTGTTCTACAAGGTGTTTGTACAGCGTAAACCCAACACCTTTACCCCGCCTAGTAGAGTCGACGTAAATCGTTGTTTCAAGAGTTTTGGCATAAGCAGTCCGGGTCTTCCAGGCAGTACCATAGGCAAATGCAACCACACTTCCATCGCTCTCAGCAACCCACCAGGGAGGGTCGGTCTCCCGCTTCATTCTGCTTAGAACTTCGTTGGCATCAATTTCCAACTCTTCAAAACTTATGACTGTATTGCGGATATAGAAATTATATATGGAGCAAATGGCTGGGGCATCTTGATCGGTTGCCCGGCGTATGGTTATCTGAGTTGATGAAGTCACTTTAGTTGTTTCACATGTTGATCGAGCAGGTAGATCATAGACGCAATTGCGGCACAACCTAGTTCCAACTCTCTCTTATTTACGTTTTCAAACACGTCGTCGTCGCAGTGATGGAAATCAAAGTAGCGTTGCGAATCAGGCACCAGACCCAGCATAAACATATCCGGGTTTACAATGTTCTTCTCTTCCGCCAATGGGTTAATGTCTACTCCGGCATATCCCGCTTCAAAGTGATGTAACTGGTAGTCTTTCAACAAGGGGGCGAACTGCTGTATAAAGCCCACCTGGTTCTCGTTCATTGGTTTAATACTAAAACCTCTGGGGCTGAAACCACCTCGATCGGTCTCAATAGCTGCCAGGTGGAATTCATTTTTCTCCTTTGATTTAGCAGCATAGCCCTTGCCTCCCATGTTTCCGTTTTCCTCGTTCATAAACAGCACTACCCGTAAGGTATAATGGGGTTGGTACTGTAAACTTTTTAGAATTCTGAGCGCTTCAATACTGTGTGCTATGCCCGCACCATCATCGTGTGCACCTTCTCCAACATCCCAGCTATCCAAATGACCGCCAACGGTAATAATTTTATCCGGGTAAGTCTTCCCGGTAATCTCCCCAATAACGTTGAAAGATTTGACGTTTTCATTCGTCCTTGGGTTAATATCAAGAATTACCGTGGCACCACCTGACTCCAATTGACGATGAAGCTGGTTGGCACTTTGTGTACTCAGTGCAACAGAAGGTATTTTGGTTACACCTTCCTTATACCCCATGCTACCTGTATGTGCATGTGCATGATCATCTAAAAGTGTCATACTCCTCACCATTACGGCAATCGCTCCTTGTTGAGCAGCCTCTACAGCCCCCCAATATCGTTGGTCAACGCAACCTCCGTAGCTTTCAAATGTACTTATCGGTCGCGGGTCCATCGGACGATTGTAAAACACAATTTTGCCCTCCAGTTTCTCCCTGCCAAGCTGCTTCACTTCTTCGAGCCCCTGCACTTCAACCACCTCCGCTTCTATCCGGCCATTTGTGGCTACCGACCCTCCTAGTGTTTTTATGTCCAGGCTCATGTTCTTGTTTGCCTTTATTGCCGCAAACTCCCTATCACCCCGCTCCCAAAAGGGCACGTCGATAGGTTGTAGGTATACCTTGTCGAACTTCAAACTATCAAGTACCTGCTTGCCCCATTCAACCGCCTTTTCTGCTTCCGGAGAGCCACTTAACCTGCTCCCGACATCTTTACACAGGCTACGAAGGTTTTCGTAACTCTGTCCGTTTACCAGGGCCTCATCATAGATCGATCGGATCATGATTGAATCTTTATCGGCTTTATCTGGTATCAGGTTTTGGGCGAAACCTAAAGTAGTACTCAAAACAATAGTAAACAGTGCGGTAAATGTGCTATGCATACGCGTGAAGGTTGATGAGCAATAATACGTATGAATTTGCATAAAAGGTCGGATCAAAGTGGAGATTGAGTAATTGGAACGTAATTTGAATCAGGTATATGGCGTTTCTAAAACAAAAACGCTTTTAAACCTTTATCAATAGATATAAATTCGTAAATATGATGAACAAGATCAAAACAGCCGGGCTTCTTAGTGTTGCATTACTTTCCTTGTTATTTGTAACTCTTAAATCTGATACTCAACGAGTTGAGGAAGCGGGTATTCACTTTGCCCACCTAAAGTTCAAAGAAGCAAGGGACAAAGCAAAAGCCGAGAACAAGTTAGTTTTCATTGATGCTTATACCACGTGGTGTGGGCCATGTAAGTTAATGGCGCGAACCGTTTTCAAAGATCCTGAAGTTGGTAAATACTATAATGGTCACTTCGTGAATTTAAAAATGGACATGGAGACCTCTGAAGGTATTTTCCTCGCCAAAAAATATGGTGTGACAGCTTACCCAACTTATCTGTTTATTAAGCCAGATGGAACACTGGTAAAAAAATCCATGGGAGCGGTAAAATCAGACAAATTCATAGGCTTCGCCAAGTCGGCGATCTCAGCGGCTAAATAAGACCCACCAACGCAATAAATGCTTCTGGAATTTTGGTAACACGACGCGTGTCGTAGTTGAAGCAAACCATTCGTGTTTTCACCAAAGCAAGCGGCTTATCCGTTGTTTTGTTGTACATATCATACACGAAATCGTAACTCGAACTTCCTACATCCATCACCCCTATCCGGATCTCAATTTGATTGGCTAGGAACCCCTCGCTTTTGTATTGGATAGCGGCATCACCCTGAATCAGGCTGGTGCCAAAAAAATCCAACTCACTCCTACCACGACTGAGAAGAAACTGAATTCTGGCCTCCTGGGCATACGAAAGTATCTTATCATTCGCAAGGTGGTTGCCATAATTTAAGTCCGTTACCCGCACTTCCAAACTGCAGGTAAACAACCATTTTTCAGGTATATCAATCTTTATTCTGGCCATTTTCAAACGAATTAAAGATGTCCCGAATTTCGGGTGTTAACGAAGTTGGCTTACTCGCCTTGGTGTCGAATAACACAAATGTCACGTCCGCTTGAGTGGTCAGTGCGTTGTCGACATAAATTTCCTGTAAAAAAGTGATGCTCATACGGCCAAACTCCTTCACCGACGTCTGGACGTCAGCAAGATCATTGGGCACAACTGGTTTTTTAAACGATATGTTCACGTTTACAATAAAGAACTGAAGGCCGAGTGCCTCAAAGTGTTTAAGTACGTCGTTTTTGACCAGTGCCTCCCACCTTGCCTCTTCAAGAAGCTCTAAATAACGAGCATTGTTTACATGCCCATAAGCATCGCAGTGAAAACCGCGAATACGGATCAGTCTACTTTCAGGCATTAGAATTGGGCAGAATCGTCTATCAAATGGTCCTTTTCAACCTCATACTCCACTTCTGCATAGCGATAAAAGGATGCTGACATCGCGGAAAACAAAACGGCATATAGTAGCAATGACAGGGCGACCTGAACAACTGTTCCAACTGCATCTCCCACCGATCCCATCATAGAGAATACAGAGGTCAGTAATAACCCTAATAATCCCAAAAGAATCATACCCACAAACAATACCAGTATCAGCTTGAATGCCTTCCCATATCCAATATTTCTGAAACTTTCTCCCAAGGCCTGGATAACCGATTGCTCTCCATGCACAATTCCCGCTGGCGCGGAACCGAAGCGAAGCAAAGTAGCCAGTACAAAGAATAATCCAGGAAAAACCAGTGCAACGCTAATTCGAGCCAATCCGATGATTGCAAACAACAGTCCTATGTATAGAACAAAGATGAAAATATAACAAAGTGCAATCTTAAAGACATTAGGGCCCAACGACCGCGAAAACGACGTCCCCAAACCCACATTGTTTCCCTCCAATGTATCCTGGCTGGTGGTGAGCATAAAGTTGGTGAACAACGAAAAAAGAACGAGCATCACCAATAGTAGCACCAACGACCCTGCGACAATGGTTGCGGTACCTTGTTCCATAAGCAATGCCTGGAGTTCGGTGTTTCGCTCCATCATTTTATCAAAGTCGAACGCTTGTTCTTCCTGATTAAACGCTGCTTCGACAAACTCCTCACCATATACAGTCCGCACACCCAGGTACATAAGTCCGTACGATATCAAAGTAAACCCAATAAAGACAACGGCCATTGGTTTCAACAACGCCTTGCCGTGTATCCAGATACCGTTCCACAAGTCCTTTTTAAACAGTTCTATCGTGTTCATGGTCCAAATATATTCATTTTGGATGCGCTGCTCGTGACAATTCTGTGATTTCACCGAAATGCTCGATTACTTCGCCGTAAACGTAAAACAGAGTCCGGGAGGCGGTGTTTTATCTCAAACAAAGACCTTTCTCTAACATACGACAAAATGTTTTGTTAGGTCGCTCCATTTTTTAGTACTATTGAAATCTAAAACGGATCTATGGCGGAATTACTGCATAGCAAAGGGAAGTTTGGAACGGCTCCTGTTTTTTTAACCGCAATCTCAACCATATTGGGGGCGGTAATGTTCCTTCGTTTTGGTTACGCCGTAGGCAGTATCGGCTTAATCGGCACCTTATTGATTGTGGTTGTGGGCCATATGGTAACCATTCCAACTGCGCTGTCTCTGGCAGAAATCGCGACCAATCAAAAGGTTGAAGGTGGTGGAGAGTATTACATTATCTCGCGGTCATTTGGACTCACTATTGGCGCGGCCATTGGTATAGCTCTTTATCTGTCGCAAGCCATTAGTGTGGCTTTTTATGTTATTGCTTTTTCTGAAGCATTTGAACCCGTACTCGTCATTCTCAAGGATCAAACCGGTATTCCTTTGGCCCTAAGTAAACGAATCATCGGGCTGGCCAGTGTTGGATTGCTTGCTGCCCTGATGTATACCAAGGGTGCCAAAACAGGTATGTGGATGTTGTACGTGGTTGTAAGTATTCTGGCCATTTCGTTGATTATGTTCTTTGCCGGAACCGGAGCACCTCAAGAGTCGGTGCTTTGGCGTGCGGAGAAAGCCGACTTCTTTGTTGTTTTTGCCATTGTGTTTCCGGCCTTCACAGGTATGACTGCTGGAGTCGGGCTTTCGGGAGACCTAAAAGATCCGAAAAAATCCATACCACAGGGCACTATGTTCGCGACTATAATTGGCATGATTATTTATATCATCATTGCCTACAAACTGTCTATTTCAGCAACGCCCGACAACCTGATAAACAATCAACTGGTGATGTCTGACATTGCCATTTGGGGCCCCATAATTCCAATTGGATTGGCGGCCGCCACCATTTCCAGTGCCTTAGGTAGTGTAATGGTTGCTCCACGAACATTGAACGCTATTGCCAGTGACCGTATCATTCCAATACCTCGGTTTAACAAAATATTCTCTCGTGTCAATAAGAAAAATGGGGAACCGGTTAATGCTTCTATGGTTACCTGTGGTATCGCCTTCTTCTTTGTTCTGTTGGGCGACATTAACGCGGTAGCCGAGGTTATATCCATGTTCTTTATGGTTACATACGGTGCGATATGCCTTATATCTCTATTAGAAAACTTTGCCTCTAACCCTGGATATCGCCCGTCATTTAAATCGAAGTGGTACATCAGTTTGATCGGAGCGGTACTCTGCATCTTCCTCATGTTCCAGATTAACGTTGTGTATGCGGTTTTCGCAATAGGCTTAATGATTCTAACCTACTACGTGCTTACATCGTATCAAGACCAAAAGAGCGACATGAGCAACATATTCAGTGGCGTTATCTTCCAAATCAGCCGTAACCTTCATGTGTTTCTTCAAAAAACGAAACAAGAGGAAACCATGGACGAATGGAGGCCTTCGGTAGTGGCAATCTCCAAAGATTCGTTCAGTCGTCACGACGAGTTCGATCTATTGCGATGGATTTCGCATCGCAAGGGTTTTGGTATGTACATACACCACATTGAAGGTTATCTCAGTAAGGAAACTTCGGAACGTGCAAAATCGGCGCTCAAACGTTTGATCCGCCTGACTCAGGTGAGCAACAGTAGTGTGTTTGTAGACACCATTATCAACCCGACCTACCAGGCCAGCATTTCCCAAACCTTGCAACTCCCGGGAGTTTCGGGCAAGGAAAACAACATGGTTCTGTTCGAGTTTTACAAAACCCGTGATGATCAACTTGAAGAAATTCTCGACAACGTAGGGCTGGTTAAAGCGGTTAGTTACGACACGTGTATTCTTTGTTCCAGCGAGAAGAAGTTTGGATTTAATAACGAAATCCACATTTGGATGACAAGTAATGATTACCAAAACGCCAACCTAATGATTTACCTGGCGTATATCATTCTGGGCCATCCCGATTGGAACGATGGTATCATTAAGTTGTTTGCAGTATTGCCGGAAAACGAAATAGGAGATCAGCGGGCAAAACTCCTGGAGATGATCAAAACAGGCAGACTGCCCATATCGGCGAACAACATACAGATCATTCCGGTAAAGGAAGACATCAATACGAAAGACATCATTAACCAGAACTCTCAAGATGCCGACCTCACTATTGTTGGGTTCAGAAATGAGTTGATCAAAAAAACAGGGAAAGACACCTTCCTTGGATACGACAACATTGGAAACGTGCTGTTTGTGAATAGTCAAAACGAAAAAGAAATATCGTAGATATCTATTGCCTAAAGAATCGCATCATGCAAGAGCTTCCCTATTACTCAATCCCAGACGAGCCACAGCACATAAACTCTGCTTCCACCATAGCTCGTTTTGTTGATGGACTTGGTTTCCGCTATCGATGGGCAACCGAAGGGTTGACGGAAAACGAAATCCAATTTCGTCCGGTTGAAAGCAGTATGAATATGTTGGAGGTGGTTCATCATATTTACAACATTGTTCACTGGGTGAATCGAAGTTTTGGAGGAGACACGAAATATGACAAGTCATTGAGCAGTTTCGAAGAACTGCGAAAAACCACACTCGAACTTCTGGAAGAACTGAGCCAACGACTTAAACAGACACCTGATTCGACAATAGGCACCATTCGCATACCACGTCGTGGCACAGAACCCTCTCCGTCCTTTTGGTTTGCTTTAAACGGCCCTATTGCTGATGCCCTGACCCATGTGGGTCAGATTACCTCCTGGCGAAGAATGGCCGGGAACCCCCAACCAAAGGGAGTAGACGTGTTCAATGGCAAAAAACATGACATGGACAATGTCTAACCTCGAGCTCGTACTTACGCATTATAAGATGCCTTTGCTGGGGGCAGAATGGTACAAACGGTTTCATGGCGAAACCAATGTCCATATTGTAGAAGGCGACATCTTGTCTTCCAAATGCGATGCTCTGGTAAGTCCCGGCAATTCCATTGGATTTATGGATGGCGGATTGGATCTGCTCATTACAAAAAAGTATGGGTGGGAAATTCAAGGTAAACTAAGAAAAAGAATTCAAGAGACGGCTTTGCGCGAGTTGCTTGTAGGGCAGGCAGTTGTTATAGAAACCTCACAAACACCTAAATACATCATATGTGCTCCTACCATGCGCGTGCCAGAGCGATTGACGTCTGAGTCAGTAAACGCCTACCTGGCCATGAAAGCCATCCTATCGCAGGCCATTCTCCACCCAGATATACGAAGTGTTGCAATTCCAGGTTTATGCACAGGTACCGGCGGGATGTCTGCCGCAATGGCTGCTCATCAAATGTTTATGGCCTATGATGAAGTTGTGCATGGCAACCATCCTGAATTCTATACGTATCAAGATGCCAAAAAACATCATGTACGACTAAAACAACCTAATTCACATAGGTAAACACCCTAAGGAAAAACCTCCCGAAATAAGAAAGTTGTCTATGTTTTGGAAAACTGCTTGCTGAATCCACGAGCCCGTTTTGCCTACAAATTGCTAATTATCAACCCCTTAATAAATACGCGTCAGACCTGATTTAGGTTGGCACAAATTCTGAGCTTGTGTGGTAGCATGTCAAGTCAAATGAGAACACGTATTTCTACTATTTCCCTTTTTTGTTTTTTTTTACCTAGCCTCTTTAGTGCCACTGGCGCACAAGCTCAATATGTTATATCCTCTAAAACTGGCTACCAGGTAAGCATTGAACTTACGTTCGACTCTATTTCCGTTGCCAACGGTGGATGCAGTGGAGGTTGGTACAACTACAATCTTCATTACACCTACGATATTCAGTTTACGGGAACCAATATTCCTAACAATTTATGGACGCTTCAGGCTTATGTAATTGCTGATGATGGAAACCACTTTATTCCACTTCCTAACAATGGTGGAGCATCCACAGCTGTTTCAGGCAGTAATGTAACCAGAGGTCAATCCGACTGCTCTACCGCAACACCAGCCAGCCTCGGTTGTGATTCTGTTCGACTGGTAATTAACGGACCTGGTATATCTTCTCAAACGATAGGCCTGAATACAACGGCCTTACCCGTTACACTTCTCAACTTCGATGCTAACCTAATTGATGACCAGGTAGAAGTATCATGGACCACGTCTCTTGAAGAAAACAATGCCTCTTTTACGGTTGAAGAATCTACCAATGGCAAAGACTTTTATGCAGTAAAACAGGTAGAAGGTGCGGGAAACAGTATGCACCTAATCAATTATGCGGTGCTCCTTGATTTCCGATACGATCACCCCACCTACTATCGACTAAAACAAACGGATTTTGATGGGAGTTTCAGTTATTCGCAAATTCGGGTGGTGCATCGAACTTCGAACGCGTCAGCCTTGGCTTTTCCCAACCCAAGTTCGTCAAAAAACTTCACGCTTCGCTATGGAACCAAAACCGGTTCGTACCGGATCGACGTTGTTTCTTCAAACGGGCAAACGATTAACTCATTTCATACCAACTTGCCGGAAACCTCAATGGAAGCACTTGCCAGAGGCTTTTACCTAATTGAGATTACTGATCTGAATGCTCAAAAGAAGCAGGTGGTACGCTTTATTCAGAACTAATTCTGGCGGCGTAGGGCTATGATATCAAGCTCTTCCTGGCTTTACATGGACGAAATGTAATTTCTGGTCGTTATTATTACAACAAAATCCAACTGTTGTAGCGATCATGACACGAAAGAACCTAATCCAAAAAAAATCTCTTCAGAAAAAAATCAACTTCATCCTGCTGGTTTCATTATTCACCCTGGGCTGTCATGCAATCCGATTTGACCGAGTAATGCCCGGAAAGTCAGACCAACTTAACCGTTTTCCAAGTGAGGTTAAAGGATCCTATGTTAAACTCAACTATAACGAAACCAAGTTGACCGCAGAATACATGCGACTCGACAAAGTAAATGCTCAACTTCTAAACGTTTACACCAGCGACGCAACCTACATCGACACGTCGAATGTAAAACCGCTAGCTCTTACCACCATTGACACAGCATGGTTTGAAGACGACATCATCCATGTAAAGCATGATGGACACCAGACTCAAATCAAGCTAAACGATTCTGTTTCCGGCACGCCGGAAAAACTCGCCTATCGGTTCGATCTGGATTCTAATCGAATGTACCACGGAGGCCAGCGTAGGAGTTATGACACTTGTATCATAAGAAAGGCTAAAGCTTCCTTTTATATCAATATTGGAACTGACTCGAATAGATGGATGGTCACTGAAGTTAAGCTCGATCGACATGATTTACTCATTAACTATCTGGCGGTTGGAAATTCTGCCACCCAGGAAACAATCCAACAGGTGGTAAACCGATATAACCTGGAGCAAGTTAGCAAACCTGGCAGAATGATTTCCACGGATTATATGAATGCAAGCCTCTCCGACGAACAGTTCTTCGACCTTGTAAAGGAAACCGGGTTTTTCGAATCCCAACATTGGTACCGCATGGGAGTGTCCAAACACTCAGGCATCTGGCTTGTGCTTGGTCTGCTGGCCCTTGCAGGTTTACTGGCCATTATTATAACCGGACAGAGAAGACGCAAACAAGCCCGGGCGCATCTGTGAAGTGGCTTTCAAGATGGTTACGTGGTTTTATCATAACCATACTTATACTTGGATTAGCACGTGGTCTGCTGTATAGGCTCACTGTATCCTACTCCATAGTCGGTACGCGACCTGTTATGGACGTTCATCACATTGATTTGATCAAATTTTCGGAGAACCAGGAACTCGACACCTCGAGCCTGCCACACTTGATATCCCCGGCCTTACAGTTAACAGCCAAACAACTGTCTTTTACCACTAAAACAGCTTCGAACAACCCGAACGTACTCATGGACAATGCCAGGGCGAACTGCATTGGTTATGCTGCTCTGTTTTCTTCAACATTAACCAAACAAACCAATCTGATGGCCAACGGACGTTACGAGATTCAACACCTAATAGGAAAAATTCGTTTTCTGGGTATCGATGTACATTCATACATCAACCATCCGTTCTTCCGAGATCACGATTTTGTTTCGGTTCAAGACACTAGAACTGGTAAAGTGATCTACATTGACCCGAGCCTATGGGACTACCTTTACATCAAACGGGTTCGCGTAAGAAGCGACTCTTAGTTCAAAAGTTCACGTGCATTTGCAATAGCGCCTTCGGTAGGGTTATCTCCACTGAGCATTTTTGCTAACTCAGTGATTCGGTCCGTATGGTCCAGTTCTCGGATGAAGGTAGATGTTTGATCATCCTTTACCTCTTTATAGACATAGAAATGGCCGTCTCCCTTTGAAGCAATCTGCGGCAGGTGGGTAATCGAAATCACTTGTAGTTTGGTCGATAGCTGGGCCATCACCTCTGCCATCTTAAGTGCAATTTCTCCCGAAACCCCAGTGTCTATTTCATCAAATATGATGCACGGGAGGTTCTTGTTTCTGGCCAAATAGGTTTTTAGAATAAGCATAAGACGCGAAAGTTCTCCGCCCGAAGCTACCTTGTGAGCCGGCCGAAGTGGGGAACCCACATTGGATGTAAACAACATATCAAACTTGCTTCTTCCGAACACCGACAACTCTTCGGTAATGGAGAGGTTTAGCTGCAGCTGCGCATTGACGAGTCCAAGACTTGCCAGGTCGGCATTTACATCCATTTCCAACGTACTCAGGTTGTTTATTCTGTTCTGATGCAACTCATTTGCAAGCTCATTGCAGGTTTGTGTCAGTTTGGCAATCTGCGCTTCCAGTTGGCTAAGTTCGTTCTCCCGATCTGCCCCGGATGATAGCTTTGCGCTTAAGTCATCTCTTAGCTGCACCAATGCCGAAAGGTCGGAGACGCGGTGTTTCGTTTGCAGGTTATGCAACCTGGATAAGATCCCGTTGATTTCCTCCAGGCGTTCCGGATTGGGTTGAGCACCTTCTCCAAAACCGCTTAAATCGCTAATTACTTCTTCCAATTCGTACACTGTGCTCGCCAGACGTTCCGAAATGGAAGCCAATTCGCCTCCTTCTGTTGAAAGACGTTGCAACTGTTTCAACACCACGTTCATTCGATCTAATGCAGAATCTTCAGCTTCCCTAAGTCCGTTAACTGCACCACCTATTACTTCGCCTATCTCTTCCGCATTCTGAAGAACTTCAAACTCTTCGTCCAATTCAGTCTGGTTCAACCCATCGAGTTTGGCTTCTTCCAATTCGTTGAACAGGAACTGATGGTAGTCGCGTTCGGCCAATTCTGCATTCACCTCATTCCGGAGTTCCTGCAGTTGTTGTTCCTTCTCCTTTAGTTGGTTGAAGGTTTGCCGGTAGGTGGATGCTAAAACACCTGAACCGGTTACGGCATCCAACCAATCGAATAAAAAGGTTTGCGACCCCAGTAAAAGGCTTTGGTGCTGTGAGTGGATGTCCACCAAGCGTTGTCCCACTTCCTTTAGCGTGGTAAGTTGAACCGGGGTGTCGTTGATAAAAGCTCTGGACTTACCCGAGGTGAGAATTTCTCGTCGGATAATGGCCTCATCCTGATAGTCCAGATCATATTGTTCGAACAACGATTGAAGACCGAGGGACGACACATCAAAAACACCTTCAATCACGCACTTTTTTTCGTTACCTGAAACGGTTCTGGAATCGGCTCGTTCTCCAAGAATTAAACCAAGAGCGCCAATCAAAATGGACTTACCTGCCCCGGTCTCACCTGTAATGATGTTAAACCCTGACTGTGGTTGGAAACGAAGTGCTTTGATAAGCACATAATGATCTACCCGGAGCTCTACTAGCATGCAACAAAAATAATGGAGCGGATATCTTTAATGCTATGTTTTTACAAATTTTAGGTAGGTGTTTTGATAGGCCCATCATTGCCTGTAACTTCGCCCTCAATGAACACAAAACCTCTCATTTTAGTAAGCAATGACGATGGCATCACTGCACCCGGAATTAAAGCGTTAGTAGAACGTATGCAACTGCTTGGAGAAGTGGTGGTAGTGGCCCCGGACAGCCCTCAGTCCGGTATGGGACACGCAATAACCATTAACCACCCTTTGCGATTGGTGAAGAGCGACTATTTTGGAGACGACGTACTTGCCTACCAATGCTCGGGCACTCCTGCCGATTGCGTTAAGCTTGCCTTAGACAAGGTATTGCCAAGGCGTCCTGACCTATTGGTATCGGGGATCAACCATGGCTCCAACTCGTCCATCAATGTGATCTATTCGGGCACCATGTCCGCGGCTATGGAAGGCGCCATTGACGGTTTACAAGCCATTGGGTTTTCGCTGTTGGATTATAGCATGGAAGCTGATTTTTCTACGGCAGCAGAAGTAGTAACCCGAGTAGCCACTGAGGTGTTAGACAAAGGTTTGCCTACCGACTGTTTACTGAATGTGAACATACCAAATGTTCCGTTATCGGAGTTAAAAGGAATAAAGATATGCCGACAAGCCAAGGCCAAGTGGGTGGAGGAATTTGATCAGCGCGACGATCCTTATAATCGAAAGTACTTTTGGTTAACTGGTAAATTCGTAAACATGGACAAAGGCGAAGACACAGACGAATGGGCACTGCAAAACGGCTATGCTTCGGTCGTGCCGGTTCAATTTGACCTTACCGCTCACCATGCCATTGGCATTCTCAACAACTGGAAACTAAATGCATAGACTTAACAAGATATACTGGGGAATTCTTTTTGGTTTAATTGTTCCGGCAATTGTGATGTTTGTTGCCTACCGAAAGGGCAACATTCCTCTTGAATGGGCAAACAAGGCCGACTGGAAAATGAACATGAAGATATTAAACCCATTTCTTCGTTTAAGCCTCATACCCAATATGCTGTTTTTCATTCCGTATGGTAAATGGCCACGGAATCAACTTCTAAAAGGTTTGTTGATCTCCACCTTCCTTTATGGAATCGTTATTGTTGTTATCTACTTCCTGTGAACTATTACCTCATAGCCGGAGAAGCTTCTGGAGACTTACACGGAGCGGACTTAATACTTGGTATACGCCGCCTGGACGCCGAAGCGCGCTTCAACGGCATGGGAGGTGATCTCATGCGCAAAAATGGAATGAAGCTCACCGTTCATTATCAGGAGTACAGCTTCATGGGTTTTTGGGAAGTGGTGATTAACCTTAGAAAAATAAGGTCACTTTTAAAGCGTATAAAGGCCGACATTCTTGCTTCTCAACCGGATAAAGTTGTATTGATTGACTACGGCGGGTTTAATACCAAGATTGCCGCGTTTTGCAAGGCTCACGGTATTGAGACCCACTTTTTCATCCTACCCAAGGTATGGGCGTGGAATGAAAAGAGAGTGAAAAAGCTTAGAGCAGCGGTTGATGTTGGCTATTGTATATTTCCCTTTGAGGAAAAATATTTTAACGGCCACGGTGTAAAAACACACTATGTAGGAAACCCAGTGGTACATCAGGTAAATCAGTACCTAAGTGAAAATAAGACGCCAGACAAACAGGCGCAACAGGTTGCGTTATTGCCTGGTAGTCGCAAGCAAGAAGTGGAGAAGATACTTCCAACCATGCTTTCCTTTGCCTCGAGCAGACCTGAGCTACAGTTCGTAATTGCAGCTCACCGGAAAGCCCTGTATTCGAGTTATACCTTACCGAGCAACGTTCGCATTGAAGAAGGTGATACGTTTAACGTACTACGGTCGTCACAGCTCGCCATTGTTACCAGTGGTACAGCAACACTCGAAACCGCCCTTCTTGATGTGCCCCAGGTGGTTTGCTACAGGGCCAACAGGCTGTCATTTTTTATTGGCAAACGCGTGGTAAAAGTGCGTTACATCTCACCGGTAAATCTCATACTGGACAAACTTGTGATAAAAGAACTTATCCAAAACGAGATGAATACGGTAAATTTGGCAAAAGAAGTCGATTTATTGCTCGACGAAGGTAACGCCAACCGAATTCGCAATGCTTACTCAGAATTGAGGTCGGTGCTTGGTAATAAACATGCGGGCAATGAAGCCGCACAGCATATTGTACATAGACAATGAAAGGAAAACTCATACTTATTTTATTAACTGTTGGTTTATTAGGTGTTTCATGTAAAAACAGGAAACCAAATGGATCGGGCTCTGACGCCATTAGCATTCAGGTTTATTACACGGAACAATATTGTGGCGGTGCAGAACCACCACCTGAATTGATGGAGAAGATGATGGAGACACGACCTTATGGAAACCAAACGGTTTATATATCGGTGTTTGACAAGCCGATGAAGGTAAGTAACGAAGTTGAAGTTAAACTCGACAAAGCCGGTATTGGGGAGGTTGCACTTGACACTGGTGTAGAATATGTGGTTTCGTTTTACAAACTATCGGATCCTGAGCCGCCTGCGGCAGAAGGTGGCAAAAAAGCCCCCAAAGAAACTGAACCTGGAGGTGCTCCTGAAGTTGAAGAGCCAACCAACCAGGAACTATGCGAAAAGCAGTGGAAACATATGACTGCCTTCCCGTTAAAACTTAAGGGAGGAAGTAAAAGCTATGTGCTTAATATGAATAAGGAGTGTAATCCTTGTTTACCTGCGAAACCTTAATCAGGGTGGAGGCGGGTAACACGGATTACAGTCTTTGTGGATGTTAACCGTTATCGCCGTATCCTGGAGTATTTGAAACTCAGCTAGTTTACGATGTTTCCAATCGTGTAGACATCGTTCACGCTCGGTCTTCCCGTGATTTTCTGCTATTTTTTGCTTGTACCGAATCGTCCAATTACCGGCTGGCAGGTTTAACTGATACGTTGAGTCTTGTCCGGAAGGGTGAATACTATCGATACACACCTCATTACTATCCAATAGGTAGAGCGGTTGATTACCCCTAAACGGTTTAGGCGTCCTAAGTTCACGAATCAGGTCATCGGGTGGAGCTGCTCCCCCACAATAGGTAGAAGTCTCGGTTAAACGCAGTTTAACCGAGTATACAGAAACATCCGTGTCGCATTTCTCGGCACTAAGAACACCAAAAAGTACGGCTGCAATTATCAGGCTTCTCATTAGAGATTACCTCGTCTTGCCTGTTCGCGTTCTATTGACTCAAAAAGTGCCTTGAAGTTCCCTTTTCCAAACGACTGGGCTCCGCACCGTTGAATGATTTCGTAGAAAAGCGTTGGCCGGTCTTCCACTGGTTTCGTGAAAATCTGAAGCAGATAGCCTTCATCGTCCCGGTCAACCAGAATGTTTAGCTTTTTTAGGTCTTCGATGCTTTCATCGATCTTTCCCACTCGCTGGGTAAGATCTTCATAGTAGTTATCAGGCACATATAGGAACTCAATCCCGCGACGTCGCAACTCTCCTACCGTATGCAGAATGTCGTCTGTTGCCACGGCGATGTGCTGAACGCCGGCGCCTTTGTAGAACTCAATGTATTCCTCTATTTGCGACTTCTTCTTTCCTTCAGCCGGCTCGTTTATAGGGAACTTCACGTAACCATTTCCGTTACTAACTACTTTCGACATAAGAGCAGAGTACTCTGTCGAAATATCTTTATCATCAAATGTGAGAAGCAGTTTAAAGCCGAGTACATCCTCGTAGAACTTCACCCACTCGTCCATCTTACCCAATTCCACGTTCCCTACACAGTGGTCTACGTGTTTCAAACCAACAGGCTCTACATCCAACTTATGACTTGGCTTTTGAAAGCCCGGTAGAAACGCCCCGTTATAGTTACTACGCTCTACAAACTTATGGATAGTTTCTCCATAGGTATGAATCGCCGAAATAACCACGTAGCCATGCTCATCTTCGAAACGCGTTGGCTCCATGTATGACTTTGCTCCACGTTTGGTTGCTTCCTCGTGTGATTTGGTGGCATCATCTACCCAGAGACTTAAAAACTTAACCCCGTCGCCGTGTGCTTTAACGTGGTTGGAAATATCAGAGTCGGGATCCATTGCAGTGGTTAGAATCAATGTCACCTTGCCTTGTTTTAACACATAGGACGCCCGATCACGAACACCGGTTTCCGGCCCCGCGTAAGCGATAAGTTCGTATCCCCAGGCGGATTGGTAGTAATACGCTGACTGTTTGGCGTTACCTACGTAAAACTCGATGTGGTCGGTACCGTTTAACGGCAAAAAGTCTACTTCTTGTTCTAATGTCTGTAATGTCTCTCTTTGCATTTCCTCTGTTTTTCTTGTGCAAATATCTGGAAAACCTTAAAAATATATAGGTGATCTCACCTATTGATATAAAAAAAGGCCTTCGAAGGAAGGCCTTTTCACATATAGGATGTGTTTCTTTATTCTTTGTCTTCAGCAGACTCGTTTGTTTCTGCCTTCGGCTCCTCAACATTTTCAGGAGTTTCTGTTGCTGGTGCTTCTGTCTCAACTTCTGCCGCTTCAACAGCTTCTGCTACAGGTGTCTCAGCTTTCTTCTTACCTCTACGTGTACGTTTTGATTTGGTTGAAGCCGATTTCTTCGACACCTTCTGATCAAGCATCAGGTCGTTGAAATCAACCAACTCCATCATACACATCTCCGCGTTGTCACCAAGACGGGTGTGAGTTTTAAGAATTCGGGTATATCCTCCTGGTCTGTCGCCTACTTTATCAGCAATAGGTCCAAAAAGTTCTTTTACCGCTTCTTTATCCTGCAGGTAGCTAAATACTACTCGCCGTGAGTGGGTTGAATCTGTTTTACCTTTGGTAATGATAGGTTCCACATATACGCGTAATGCCTTCGCTTTAGCCGTAGTTGTAAAGATGCGTTTATGCAAGAACAACGACGACGCCATATTAGACAACATTGCCTCTCTGTGCCCCTTCTTTCTTCCCAGGTGATTAAATTTCTTACCGTGTCTCATTTCCTTCTTAAATCAAAAATTATTCGTCGTCCAAATTGTATTTAGAAACGTCCATTCCGAAGCTTAGTCCTTTCTCTCTTACGAACTCTTCAAGCTCTGTAAGCGATTTTTTACCAAAGTTTCTGAATTTCAATAGGTCTTCAATGTGATAGCTTACCAACTCACCAAGTGTTCTGATCTCAGCAGCTTTCAAGCAGTTGTATGCACGTACTGAAAGGTCAAGATCTGCAAGAGAAGTCTTAAGAATCTTTCTCATGTGCAGGGTGTTTTCGTCAACCTCTGCAGTTTTGGTTTTAACCTGACTGTCAAGCAAGATGCTTTCGTCTGAGAATAATACCAGATGCTGGATCATGATTTTTGCTGCTTCCTTCAATGCATCTTCCGGGTGGATAGAACCATCGGTAGACACTTCAAAGATCAACTTTTCGTAATCCGTTTTCTGCTCAACACGGAAGTCTTCAACTCGGTACTTCACGTTTTTGATTGGAGTAAAGATCGAATCGATTGGTACTACTCCAATAGGTGCATCTGCAGGAAGGTTTTCCTCTGAAGGAACGTATCCGCGTCCTTTGTCAACCGTAAGTTCGATTTCAAAGTTTACGAATGGCTCCATATCGCAGATAACCATTTCCGGGTTCAGAATCTCAAATGAGTTTGTGTATCGAGAGATGTCACCAGCGGTAAAAACATCTTTTCCCTTTAGAGAAACATAGATTTTCTCAACCTCATGCCCTTCGGTAACGCGTTTGAAACGCACTTGCTTCAGGTTAAGGATGATCTCGGTTACGTCTTGAGAAACGCCTTTGATCGTAGAGAATTCGTGATCAACTCCAGGAATTTTAATCGAAGTAATCGCATAACCCTCTAGAGAAGATAGCAAGATTCTTCGCATTGCGTTACCAACGGTAACACCGTATCCTTTTTCCAAAGGAGAAAATTCAAACAGACCATAGTTGTCTGTTTCTTTATGCATGATAACCTTATCCGGTTTCTGAAAATCTAATATTGCCATTTCTAGTCGTTTATTATGATTACTTAGAATACAATTCTACAATAAGCTGTTCCTTAATGTTCTCAGGAATCTCCTCCCGATCAGGAAGGTTTAGGAACGTACCTGAGAATTTGTCCTCGTCCCACTGTAGCCATGAGAACGAGCCACGACCGCTTAGAGAATTTGTGATTGCTTCGATTGACTTGGATTTCTCCCGAATCGAAACAACGTCTCCAGGTCGAAGTTGGTATGACGGGATGTTTGTAACAACTCCGTTTACCATAAGGTGTTTATGCGAAACCAGTTGTCGCGCTGCGCTTCTGGTTTTAGCAATACCTAAACGGTATACTGTATTATCGAGTCGAGCTTCAAGGAACTTCAACAAGTTTTCACCAGTAATACCTTTTTTACGAGCTGCTTTGTCGAACAGATTCGCGAACTGTCTTTCCAAAACGCCATAGGTGTACTTTGCTTTTTGCTTTTCAGCTAACTGAATTGCATACTCTGATTTCTTACCTCGACGACGTGCGTTACCGTGCTGCCCCGGAGGGTAGTTTTTCTTTTCTAACGCCTTATCCGGACCGAAAATTGGCTCTTTAAACTTCCGAGCAATTTTAGACTTAGGACCTGTATATCTTGCCATTTATACTGCTTTATAATGGATTAAACTCTTCTTCTCTTTGGTGGTCGACAACCGTTGTGTGGTAGTGGAGTAACATCGGTAATAGACATTACTTCGATACCGGCTGACTGTAGGGTACGAATGGCAGACTCTCGTCCTGAACCTGGTCCCTTTACAAATACATCAACTTTTCGCAAACCTGCGTCTGCTGCAACTTTAGCACAGTCCATACATGCTGTTTGACCAGCGTATGGAGTGTTTTTCTTTGATCCTCTGAATCCCATTTTTCCAGCACTGGACCAAGAGATTACCTGACCCTGGTTGTTGGTGATGGAAATAAGCAAGTTGTTGAAGCTTGCTTTGATATGTACCTGGCCGGTGGCCTCTACATTTACCTTTCTCTTTTTGGTTACCTTCTTTCCGGTTGCCATACGTCAAATATTACTTAGTTGCCTTTTTCTTACCTGCAACAGTCTTACGCTTACCCTTACGAGTTCTACTGTTATTTTTAGTTCGCTGCCCTCTCAATGGCAGTCCTTTTCTGTGCCGCAGACCTCGGTAACACCCGATATCCATCATACGTTTGATGTTCATCTGTGTTTGAGATCGAAGTTCCCCTTCAACGGTCATTTCTGAAATAGCCTGACGAATAGTTGCGATTTCATCATCGTTCCATTCGTTTACTTTCTTGCTCCAGTCGATTCCTCCTTTTGTAAGAATTTCCTGAGAAGTAGAAAGTCCAATACCATAGATGTACGTTAATCCTATAACGCCTCGCTTATTCTTTGGTAAGTCAACACCTGAGATCCTTGCCATTACTTATCTATTAACCTTGTCTTTGTTTAAATTTCGGGTTCTTCTTGTTGATTACGTAAATCTTTCCTTTTCGCTTTACGACTTTACAATCAACGCTACGCTTTTTTACGGCTGCTGTAACTTTCATTTCTTTTATTTATAGCGGTACGTAATACGGCCTCTGGTCAAATCGTACGGTGTCATTTCCACCTGTACTTTGTCTCCTGGCAGAATCCGAATGTAGTGCATCCGCATTTTTCCAGAGATTGTGGCCAGTATCACATGCCCATTTTGTAATTCTACTCTAAACCGGGCGTTTGACAACGCTTCGGTGATTACTCCATCTTGCTTTATTGGTTCTTGTTTCGCCATCTGCTATTAAAGGGGTGCAAAACTAACAATAAATAACTTCAATTTCAAGCTTAACCAGCAATCGCCCCTCCAGTAGAAGTTCTACCCTTGATCCTGCCGGATTTCATTAATCCATCATAATGTCTCATCAATAAGTGAGACTCAACTTGTTGCAATGTATCCAATACAACACCCACCATGATCAGCAACGATGTACCACCGTAGAACTGAGCAAACTGGTTATTCACTCCAAAAATGATTGCGAATGCCGGGAAGATCGAAACAAAACCAAGGAAGATGGCTCCTGGTAGTGTGATTCTTGACATTACCGAGTCAACGAAGTTGGCTGTAGCACGACCTGGCTTAACACCTGGTATGAAACCTCCATTACGCTTAAGATCATCGGCAATCTGATTCGGATTAACAGTAATTGCTGTATAGAAATACGTAAACAAAACAATCATTAGGAAGAATACCAGGTTGTATGTAAACGATGTAAAATCCACGAAACCTGAAAAGAAGTTTCGCAAGCCATCGTTATCCTGGAAGAATCCAGCTACACTGCTCGGAATAAACATCAATGCCTGAGCAAAGATGATTGGCATTACTCCAGCTGCGTTCACTTTCAACGGAAGGTATTGACGCACACCACCGAACTGTCGGTTACCAACAATACGTTTTGCGTACTGAACCGGGATTCGACGGGTACCCTGTACCAGTAAGATCACTGACAAGATTACCAACAACCAGAACACAATCTCTAAGATAAAGATGATTGGTCCACCGTTGTTACTCATCTTGTGAGCAAATTCCGCCAATAGTGAGTGAGGAAGTTTCGAGATGATACCCACCATAATGATAAGCGAGATACCGTTTCCTAAACCTCTATCTGTAATCCGTTCTCCAATCCACATCGTAAACATCGTACCTGCAACGAGTACACATACGGATGTAAACATGAACATGAAGCCTGGATCCATCATGATTACTTCGCCTTTTTGCGATTTGAAGTTAATAATGAAACTGATTGCCTGAACCGCTGTGATGGCGATGGTGAGGTAACGCGTAATCTGGTTCATACGCTGTCTACCATCTTCTCCTTCTTTCGACATTTTTTGGAAAGCAGGAACGGCCACGGTAAGCAATTGGATTACAATAGATGCCGAGATATACGGCATAATACCCAATGCAAAAACCGACGCACGTTCAAATGCACCACCCGCAAACGTATCGATCAAACCAAGAAGTCCACTTGCTGGATTTCCCTGGTTTATTGCGTCAAGGCGTGCTGCATCGATACCCGGGATTCGGATAAACGTTCCAACTCGAAAAACGGCCAACAACAAAAGCGTATTAAAAATACGCGTTCTCAGCTCTTCAATGCTGAAAATATTTCTTATCGTTTCTATTAACTTCTTCATGTTCTTAATTAAACGGTTTCAACGTTTCCACCAGCGCTTTCAATTGCAGCTTTAGCTGCTTCAGAGAACGCATGTGCTTTAACGGTTAATCCCGATTTAATTTCCCCTCGGGCCAATACTTTAATTCGATCTGTTTTACCAACAAGATTAGCAGCATGCAATGCTTCCGGGGTGATTTCTTTGAAGTTGTACTTCTCTACCAGTTCCTGGATCTTGCTAAGGTTTAAGGCGATGTAAGAAACTCGGTTTCTGTTTTTGAAACCTCGTTTAGGCAAACGTCGTTGAATTGGCATTTGACCACCTTCGAAACCTGCTTTTCGGCTATATCCTGTACGAGACTGAGCACCTTTATGACCTTTTGTAGAAGTTCCACCTCTTCCAGATCCTTGTCCTCGTCCGATTCGTTTTCTAGTTTTAACCGAACCTTCGGCCGGCTTTAAGCTACTTAAATCCATCTTTTTATTCTTCTACTTTAATCAGGTGACTCACTTTTTTGATCATACCACGAACAGAAGGAGAATCTTCAATCTCGTTGGTTTGATTTATCTTTCTAAGACCTAGCGCTTCCATTGTTCGCTTTTGATCCTGAGGTCTCTTGATTGTGCTTTTAACCTTTGTAACTTTAATCTTTCCCATCACGTTAACATTAACCGTTAAACACCTTGCTCAATTTTACACCACGTTGCTCAGCAACCGTATACGGGTCCCTAAGTTTAGAAAGTGCATCGATGGTTGCCTTTACCACGTTATGTGGGTTTGACGAACCTTTTGACTTTGCCAATACGTCGTGAACACCGGCTGATTCCAATACTGCACGCATCGCACCACCAGCAATAACACCGGTACCGTGAGAAGCAGGCTTAATGAATACTCTACCGCCACTGTATTTTCCGTATTGTTCGTGAGGAACCGTTCCGTTGATCACAGGAACTTTGATTAGGTTCTTCTTTGCATCTTCAATACCTTTTTGAATTGCATCGATTACCTCACCAGCTTTTCCTAAACCATGGCCAACAATTCCGTTTCCATCTCCAACAACAACAATTGCAGTGAAACTAAACGTTCTACCACCTTTTGTAACCTTAGCAACTCGCTGAATACCTACTACGGTATCCTTAAGCTCCAGGTCAGTTGTCTTTATTCTTTTAAGTGTTTGAGTCGCCATTGTTATTAAAATTTAAGTCCTCCCTCTCTTGCTCCGTCTCCAAAGCTTTTTACTCTACCGTGGTAGATGTATCCGTTACGGTCAAAAACTACACTTTCGATACCGTTGCTAACCGCTTGTTCGGCCAACTTTTTACCAATTTCGAATGCTTGTTCCACCTTTGTGCCGGATAACTCACCCGCCTTCATAGACGAGTACGCTAACAACGTCTTTTGGTCTTCGTCGTTAATGATTTGACCATAAATCTGTTTGTTGCTTCTAAAAACAGACAATCGTGGTTTGGAAGCTGTTCCGAAAACATTCTTTCGGATTCTTCTCTTAACTTTTAATCTCTTGTTTACCTTAACTGTTGCCATCTTATCTGCTACTATTTAGCCGCTGATTTACCAGCTTTTCTTCTAATATGCTCACCAACAAACCGTACACCTTTTCCTTTAAACGGTTCAGGCTTACGAAGTGATCTGATTTTTGCTGCTACCTGACCGATAAGTTGTTTGTCGTTACTCTCCATGGTAACGATTGGGTTCTTACCTTTTACAGTTTCAGCTGTAACCTTAATCTCTTTTGGGATTTCAATAAAAATGTTGTGTGAATACCCAAGGTTCATTTCAAGGATCTGGCCCTTTACTTCTGCCTTGTATCCAACACCCACTAGCTCTTGTTGAACCTTGTATCCTTCCGTTACACCAACAATCATGTTATTGATTAGTGCGCGGTACGTTCCGTGAAGTGACTTTTCAATTTTCGCTTCTCCGGATCGTTGTACCTGAAGAACACCGTCTTCCAGGCTCACACTGATGCGCTCATCAACTTTCTGAGCCAATTCCCCCTTAGGGCCTTTTACAGTTACTTCGCCGTTGTTGATTGAAATTTCAACACCGCTTGGCACTGATATTGGGTTATTTCCTACTCTTGACATCGTTCAAAAATCTTTATGATACGTAGCAAAGTACTTCTCCACCTACGTTTTCTTTTCTAGCTTCTTTATCCGTCATAACCCCTTTCGACGTAGACATAATGGCGATACCAAGACCATTAATTACACGTGGAAGGTTTTTAGAATCACGGTATTGTCTCAAACCAGGCTTACTTACTCTTCGCAGTTCACGAATTGCAGGAATCTTGGTAAGAGGGTGGTATTTAAGGGCCACCTTAATTACACCTTGAGGACCGTTGTCATCTTCGAACTTATAGTTCAGGATGTATCCTTTATCGAATAACACTTTGGTAATGTCCTTCTTCAGGTTGGACGCAGGAATATCCACGATTCTGTGGTTCGCCTTAATGGCGTTGCGAATCCGCGTCAAGTAGTCTGCTATTGGATCTGTATTCATTGTTCTCTCCTCTTAATAATTACCAGCTCGCCTTCGTTACACCAGGAATCTTTCCGTCGCTGGCCATTTGTCTAAACATGTTTCGGCACAAGCCAAAGTCTCTCATGTAACCTCTTGGCTTTCCGGTAATGTTGCATCGGTTTCTCAATCGCACTGGAGACGCATTCCGAGGAATTCGTTGCAATGCAGTATAGTCGCCTTCTGCTTTTAGTCGTTCTCTTTTCTCGGCATATCGCGCAACCATTTTTTCGCGTTTACGCTGTCTTGCCTTCATTGATTCTTTAGCCATACCTTATTTCTGGTTTTTAAACGGAATTCCTAACTCTTTCAATAACTCAAGGCACTCAACATCGTTTTGTGCGCTTGTCACAAACGTGATGTCCATACCATTTATGTTGTTCACCTTATCGATGTCGATCTCTGGGAAGATAATCTGCTCAGTGATTCCCATGGTATAGTTACCACGGCCATCGAAACCTTTGTCACTAACTCCCTGGAAGTCTCGTACACGTGGTAGTGCAATCGAAACCAACCGGTCAAGGAATTCGTACATTCGCTCACTTCGTAGGGTTACCTTACAGCCAATTGCCATGTCTTCCCGCAATTTGAAGTTCGAAATCGCCTTTCTTGACATGGTAGGGATAGCTTGTTGACCCGCGATCAATGTCATTTCAGCAACTGCTGTATCAACCAGCTTTTTGTCAGCCACACCTCGGCCAACGCCCTGGTTAAGGCAAATCTTCTCCAACTTGGGAACCTGCATTACGTTGCTCCACCCAAACTTTTCTTTCAAAGCCGGGATCACTTCGTCGTCGTATTTCTTTTTTAAACTAGGAACGTACATCTCGCTTAAATAAATTCTCCTGTTTTCTTTGAATATCTCTGAAGCTTACCGTTATCGTTTCGCTTGCGTCCGATACGTGTAGCTTCACCATTAACCACCAACATCAATTTATCAACCCGGATAGCTGCTTCCAACTTAACGATGGATCCATTCGGATTGTCTGCGTCTGGCTTTCGGTGTTTTGTAACCATGTTTACACCTTTTACGATAGCGGTTCTATCCTTTGGGTAAACTGCAACCACTTCACCTGTCCGTGCTTTGTCTCTTCCGGAAAGCACCTTAACGGTGTCTCCCTTCTTGATGTGAAGCTTTGGAATTGAATTTCTTTTTCTTTCCATTTTATAGTACCTCTGGTGCCAATGACACGATCTTCATAAATTGCTTATCTCTCAATTCACGGGCTACAGGACCGAAAATACGAGTAGCTCGTGGCTCACTTTGTGCGTTCAACAATACACATGAGTTATCGTCGAACTTAATGTACGAACCATCCGGACGTCGAAGTTCCTTCTTAGTTCGAACAACCACTGCAGTAGAAACGGCTCCTTTTTTGATACCGCCTGAAGGTATAGCCGACTTCACGGTAACAACAATCTTGTCGCCAACCCGTGCGTATCGCTTTCCAGTACCTCCCAACACGCGAATACAAAGTACTTCCTTCGCTCCGCTGTTGTCTGCAACTTTTAACCTTGACTCTTGCTGTATCATTTTACTTCGCCTTTTCTACTATTTCCACTAATCTCCACCGCTTGTTTTTACTCAAGGGGCGAGTTTCCATAATCCTTACAATGTCGTTTACACCACACTCATTCTTTTCATCATGAGCTGCAAACTTGGAAGTCGCCTTTACGAACTTTCCATATTTCGGGTGTTTCTTCTTTCTCTCAACAGATACGGTAATGGTCTTATCCATACTGTTGCTAACTACAACACCTGTAATCTCTTTTCTCGCGTTTCTTTCCATTTTTCCCTACGTAATTAAGCCTCAGAGTTATTAGCGTTTCTTCGAGAATTGATCTCTGTCATTAACCGAGCAACCGTTTTTCTTCCAGCCGTAATTTTGGTTGGGTTTTCGATTGGCGAAACCGCGTGGTTAAACTTCATCTTCTGAAGTTGTTTTCGCTCTTCACGCAAGGTTGCGTGAAGCTCTTTGTTGTTCATTTGTTTAATATCCTCGTAAGTCATCTTATCCGCTATAATCAGGTTTTACCACAAATTTTGTATTGATCGGAAGTTTTTGTGCAGCAAGTCGCATTCCTTCTTGAGCAACTTCTGCAGGTACACCTTCTACCTCGAACATGATGGTTCCAGGTTTTACAACAGCTACCCAGTATTCTGGAGAACCTTTACCCTTACCCATCCGAACTTCTGCAGGCTTCTTTGTTACAGGCTTGTCTGGGAAGATTCGAATCCAAACCTTTCCTTCTCTTTTCATGTAACGGTTCAAAGCGATACGCGCAGCTTCAATCTGACGTGAAGTAATCCAGTGAGACTCCAACGCTTTCAAACCAAAGTCACCAAATTCAATTCGATGTCCTCGTGTTGCCAGGCCTTTTACACGGCCTTTCTGCTTTTTACGAAATTTTGTACGTTTTGGTAGTAACATCTTCTAACTTCTATTATCGCTTGTTATTTCTTCTTCGTGGTCCTGAACCACCTTTCTTTCTATCACCCTTCTTGTTCTCTCCCATACCCATGTTGATGGATAGGTCGCGCTTAGCGTATACTTCTTCTTTAAAGATCCATACTTTGATACCGATCTTTCCGTATACAGTAAGTGCTTCAGACAAGGCATAATCAACGTCGGCTCTGAACGTGTGCAAAGGAATTCTACCTTGCTTATACTGTTCAGTACGTGCCATTTCCGCGCCGTTCAATCGACCAGAGATTACAACCTTGATACCTTGTGCTCCCATTCTCATGGTGCTGGCAATCGACATTTTGATAGCACGTTTGTATGAAATACGTCCTTCAACCTGTTGAGCGATTGACATACCCACCAATTTCGCGTCAAGCTCAGGTCGCTTGATTTCGAAAATGTTGATTTGCACATCTTTCTTGGTCAGCTTCTTGATCTCTTCTTTGATCTTATCGACCTCAGAACCTCCTTTACCAATTACGATTCCCGGACGTGCTGTATGAACCGTGATGATGATTCGCTTCAATGTGCGTTCGATCAACACTTTTGAGATTCCTCCACGAGGAATACGTACAGCAATGTATCGTCGTATCTTGTCGTCTTCGGCAAGTTTTTCAGCGAAGGTGTCTCCACCGTACCAGTTGGATTCCCAACCTCTTACAATTCCTAATCGAAGACCTATTGGATTTACTTTCTGTCCCATTCTTATGCTTCTGTTTCGTTTACGTCCTCAGTAACCACTTCGTTATTATCACTCACAACCAATGTAATGTGGTTTGATCGCTTACGGATTCGGTGAGCACGTCCCTGCGGTGCAGGTTTAATTCGTTTTAGGGTTCTTCCCTGGTTTACGAACACTTCTTTCACAACGCAATCTTCCTCGCTACCGCTTCCATCGTTTGCGTTTCTCCAGTTCGACATAGCAGAAAGCAGAAGTTTTTCCATTTTCTCTGCATAGGTAGGTTTCTGGTTAAACTTCAAAATGTTCAACGCATCCTCAACCTTCTTACCACGAATCTGATCGGCAACCAATCGCATTTTCCGTGGAGATACCGGACAGTTATTTAATTTAGCTACTGCTTCCATGTTTATCTACTTGTGTGTCCTTTAAACGTTCTGGTAGGAGCAAATTCTCCTAGTTTATGACCAACCATATTCTCTGTTACATAAACAGGAATGAATTTATTTCCGTTATGTACAGCAATTGTATGTCCAACAAAGTCTGGAGTAATCATTGATCGTCGAGACCAAGTCTTAATTACCGACTTCTTACCAGCTTCATTTTGAGCGTCAACTTTTCGCTCAAGCTTGTAATCTACAAATGGTCCTTTTTTTAGTGATCTAGCCATCTACCTACTTTTTCTTTTTGCGTTCAATAATCAATCGGTTCGTGTTCTTCTTAACACTTCTCGTTTTAAGACCTTTAGAAGGAATACCTTTTCTAGATCGGGCCTGTCCTCCTTTTGATCGTCCTTCACCACCACCTTGTGGGTGATCAACCGGGTTCATCGCTGCTGGTCTAACTCGAGGTCTTCTTCCAAGCCATCTGTTTCGACCTGCTTTGCCCAAACGTACCAAACTGTGGTCTGGGTTTGAAACGGTACCAATTGTAGCAACACATGTCGTAAGGATCATTCGTGTTTCTCCAGAAGGCATTTTGATAATTGCGTATTTACCGTCTCTCGCAAGCAACTGAGCATTTGTACCTGCACTACGGCAAATTTCAGCTCCTCTACCTGGTTGTAATTCGATGTTATGGATAATCGAACCTAGTGGCATTTCTGCCAATGGCAAACAGTTACCCAAGTCTGGAGAAACTCCACTACCTGACTCTACAGTTTGTCCTACTTCGATTCCAACTGGCGCAAGAATGTATCGCTTTTCGCCGTCTTCGAATTTGATAAGAGAAATAAATGCAGATCGGTTTGGATCGTACTCAACGGTCAAAACTTCTGCTTTCCCTTCTTTATTTCGTTTGAAGTCGATTACACGGTAACGTCTTTTGTGACCACCACCGATGTTTCGAACGGTCATTTTACCCTGATTGTTTCGACCTCCTGATTTCTTAATCGGAGCCAAAAGGCTTTTTTCAGGAGTAGAAGTCGTCAACTCAGCAAACGTGTTGGCTACTCGATATCGTTGCCCCGGTGTTATCGGATTTAATCTCTTTACTGCCATATCTATACGCTTTCGAAGAAGTCAATCTCCTGACCTTCTTTAATACTAATTATCGCCTTTTTGAAATTCGACTTTTTACCGTGCT
>JAEPQQ010000044.1 GCA_017640445.1 Bacteroidia bacterium
TTACAGCTAACCTGGCTTTTGATTACGATCGGGAAGTGATGGCTTTCCCCGGACGTGTTAATGATGTTCAGTTTGCAGGTTGTAACAGGTTGATAAAACACCATAAGGCACATTTGGTTGAATCAGCACAAGACATAGCAGCCTTGCTCAACTGGGATGTCAAGGTGAAGAATACGTCTGCTCAGATGGAGTTGCCTCTTGACCTCAGCTCAGAAGAACAACGTATCTTTGACGCCCTAAGAAATGAAGGAGGCACAACCATCGACTCACTGAGTGCCATTTTAGGAATTCCCTCACCGATACTGGTTGGAATCTTACTCGAAATGGAGCTTAAAAACGTGGTGCGGAGCCTGCCAGGGAAATTGTATGAATTGGTATGACGAGTGAAGGAGTAAGAAACGTACGGATTAGCGATTTTGATTACGAACTGCCCAAAGAAATGATTGCTCAATCCCCACTTCCAGTGCGGGACCAGTCCAAACTATTGGTTTTTAATCAGGGCGAAATAAAACATCAACGGTTCGATCAGGTGGGAGACTACCTTCCATCCGACACCCTGCTTGTGTTTAACAATACCAAAGTGATACCTGCCCGTATTTACGCTGAAAAATCAACAGGCGCCCGAATTCAGATATTCCTGTTGAACCCAGTGATGCCGTACAACGACGTGGAACGGACGTTGTTAGTTAGTGAAGGACCAATTGTATGGAAGTGCATGATTGGTAATGCCAAAAAGTGGAAGGCAACAGATGTTCTTGAAATAAGTCTGCCACAAACAAAACTTCGTATAAAACTACAGGACCGTGAGGCAAAACTTGTTCACTTTGAGTGGGATGGAGACATACCCTTTAGCGAGGTGTTGGATGCAATTGGACAAATGCCACTACCTCCATACATTAAGCGTGAGGCTCAAACGGAAGATGCAAAGCGGTACCAAACGGTTTTTGCCAAAAACAGTGGTGCCGTTGCAGCACCTACGGCAGGTTTGCACTTCTCAGAAAACGTATTGAATCAGCTTAGCGATGATGGAGTAACGCAAGCGGAAGTGACGCTACATGTGGGGGCTGGTACGTTTAAGCCAGTGGAAGTTGAACATGTTTGGGACCACCCCATGCACGAGGAATTCTATCAGGTTGACCTAAGTTGCCTTTTAACGTTGATGGAAAAACGGAACAGGATTGCAACAGGAACTACAAGTTTACGGACACTTGAAACGCTTTACTGGGTAGGAATTCAGTTGCTCGAAAAAATAGAGAACCCATTTGATGTAAGGCAGCATGCTCCATATGAGTATACCGGGACGTGGGTGTCGTACGAAGAGGCAATCAGGGCAATTGTAGAATATGCTCAGGAAAACGGGCTAAAGGAAATCGTGGGAAGCTCTGGCATTATGATCATGCCAGGCTATACGATTCGGTCCGTTGTTGGCTTGATTACTAACTTCCATATGCCTAAGTCTACGTTGTTGTTGCTGATCTCGTCGCTTGTTGGAGACCAGTGGCGCCATATTTACGAAGAAGCCAAGGCCAATCAATATCGCTTCCTGAGTTATGGAGACAGTAGCCTCCTAATTCCATAAAACTAACGTTTTACAAA
This sequence comes from Bacteroidia bacterium, assembly GCA_017640445.1. Taxonomy (GTDB): domain Bacteria; phylum Bacteroidota; class Bacteroidia; order NS11-12g; family UBA9320; genus UBA987. The sequence goes on from JAEPQQ010000044.1 coordinate 1,597, forward strand.
CCGGGCTTGCGCCTCTTGTCCGTTGAACCAACCTGTCACAAAGTAAATTCCAGCAGGTAAGTCCGATACGTCTATGTCTGACCTTACGCCGTCCTTCTGTATTTGCAATCTTCCAATGTTGTCGTAGACCCTCACATCGTTTAGGGATTTCGAGAAGCCTAAAACCGTTTTTACCGGATTAGGGTATATGCTTACGCCAACGTTTTGTAATTGGGGTATACTTGAGTGGCTGGCATTGATGGTGTCAAGAATAACAACGTTACATCCACCTTGAGAGCTTGTTACAGTGGTTGCTATCACATAAGTACCTTCTGTTGAGAACTTCAGACTATCTAACTGGGAGGTCGAGGTGTATGTTTCGGTCGAACTGAAAAAGATGCGATTATCGAGAACGACTTGATTGTTTAAGTCACGAATTTCCCTGTAGAAAGAAACATTCTTAGCCTTGCCACTCGTGTCGCTCGTTTCAATGATAAAGGCGTTTGAGGATACCTGTTTGACGTTTGAAACAGGTTCGGGAGTAGGAAAAACCCGAACGTTCACAATCTTAGTAGTTATAGCGTGTGTGGGACAGTGGTTGTCTTGAGCAGTTATCTTGAGCGCATGATACACATCACTGGCGTCGGAGTTCTTTGGTATCCAGCAGAATTGAGCGGATTGAAGTCGTGCTTTTTTGTCCAAAACGGTGAAAGTTGCACCGGGAATTGTGTTGCTCCACCATATTCTTACAGAATCGGGATCTGGCACAGGCAGTGGTGGTGGCGGTACTTTTACCTTGTCGTCGGTGGTAGCGGTAAAGCAAACCTGGTCACCTGCACACACCTCTGCAAAGGTTGTAGATTTAATAACTGGTGGGTTGTTGCTCGGTGCCTGAATTGTTTTACTGCCAAACTCCTGGTGATAAACCGCAATTTGGGTGGGTTTTCCCGATGCATCTTTTCGCCATTCTTTAACGAGGACGGCTACAGCACTAACATTGGTGTCGATTGGCGTGTAGACCAATTCACCGGTCGACTGGTTAAAATGAACTCCAATAGGTGGTGAACCATTTGGGTTTGAATAGGGATGCTTAAGAGAACCCGGGTAATAGGGGAGAAATGGTTTGTCAAACTGGAAGTTGGTTTTATAGTTGACATTGCTGCTGGCTGAAGTCAGTGGAGTGGTTAACTCATACGAAAACGAATCTTTCTCGGCCGGGTCTGTCATGCCAAGGGGAGCGAAGGATCCGTAGTTTTGGATATTGAGCAGGGTGGGTGAGGCTGTGGTTTTGCCTGAGTGTTTATTGGAAAGAACTCCGCATTTAGACAGCTTTGTGTATACGTAGATGGGTTCTGACCCAGTTGTTAGAACGTCGATCAACGAGTTTCGATTCTTCAAACTAAGGTCGAGTGTAACTTCGCAGCAAGCTGCTATATCGGTGTAGACAGCATTGTTCAAGTCGATTGATTTCTTAAACGCATACACCCACACATTAGCGTCGGAACTGCAATACCGGTTGTCTCTTTCCCGGGATATGATCTTTAGGTCGGAAAGCTGGATTGCCGAACTTGTCGGGCAGCTGACCGTGGCGGTTAGATCGCCTGGTTTTAGGCTGGAGTCAGCCGGGCCCGCAGTAACGTAATACATTACTTCAAGCTTGTCGTCGGCAGGAAAGTCAAATTCGATTCTAGCCGATAGAATGTCTTGTGAGAATGAAAGAAAGGGAATTAGGAAAAGCCAGATGAGAGTGAAGAGTGGTTTCATACTGGAAAGACGACATGTAGCATAGAATACGTTGCCTCCATACAAAAAAATCCCATTCACCTATGTGAATGGGATTTTTAGAAAGGTATTCTTTTTTAGTTGCTGGATAGGTAATCAGCAACACCAGAGTGAGACTCTTCCATTGCTGTTTCACCTGCTACCCAGTTTGCAGGACAAACCTCACCGTGCTCTTCGTGGTGAATCAAGGCGTCTAGCATACGCATAGCTTCGTCAACGTTACGTCCAAGAGGGAAGTCGTTAACGATTTGGTGGCGAACTACACCTTCTTTGTCCATTAGGAACAAACCTCGGTAAGCAATCATTGGGCCAGTTGCAGCCAACTCATTGTCTTCTGTGTAACCGTAGTCTCCAGACAACACACCATAGTTGATGCTGATTGTTTTTGTTGTATCGGCAACGATTGGGTAGGTAATACCTTTGATACCTCCATCAGCTTTTGCCATTTGTAACCATCCCCAGTGAGACTCCTCTGTGTCAGTTGAGCATGCAACTACTTCACAACCTTTAGCACGGAACGCTTCAAGTTTTTCCTGGAACGCGTGTAATTCAGTTGGGCACACAAATGTGAAATCCTTTGGATAGAAAAAGAAGACTACATACTTCTCTCCTACGTATTGATCTAAAGTAAAGTTTTCTACTACTTCACCACCGTTAACTACAGCATTTGCAGTGAACGAAGGGGCTTTTTTTCCTACTAGTACAGACATTTTCTAAATTTTTTACAAAACTATATGCCTTTTAACAAAGGCCAAAGCAAGTTGTTCATATTTGCTATACGAATTATTGATACGGGCATTGACCGCATAAATGAAAACCGGAGTGACTAAACTCCGGTTTTCTGACTAAACCAAAATAACTATGAAATCATGGCGAAGCTTCACAATGAAGATCCGCAATAATGACTGCAAGGCACATCTGAACTGCACTATAGTAAATGCCTTGACTAATAATTGGCTCAATATTAAACCAAAGGGAAATCACAAAACGTCTATGTGAATGAAACGTGGATAAACCTCATTTCGTGATGCTTAGGTGAGATTTAGTCCTCTAAGTAGATGGAAGATAACCGTACATAGGCCTTCGCATTTTTCTCGATTTTTTCCCGTTGTTCGGGTGTCAGAGTTTTTACAACTTTTGCAGGGCTTCCCAATACCAATGAATTAGGTGGAATTACGGTGTTTGAAGTTACGAGTGCGTTGGCACCAATAATACAGGAATCGCCAATCACCGCACCATTGAGAATGGTGGAGTTCATCCCTATCAACACATTATTTCCAATCGTAGCGCCATGTACTAGAGCAAGGTGCCCAACAATACAGTCGTTACCAATAGTAACCGGATCACCCGGATCGACATGAACTACTGCATTATCCTGAACATTAGATCGTTTGCCGATGGTGATTTTGTCCGAATCTCCTCGCAATACGGCCCCATACCAGATCGAGCTTTTGTCGCCTATGGTTACGTTGCCTATCAGGGTGGCAGTTTCAGCAAGGAAAACCGTTTCCTCCACTTGTGGTGCGTTGTCTTTAAAGGCTTTGATCAATGCCATATTTGTCGTGATTTTAACCGTATTTTCGCCACACGAAGAAATATAAAATCGTCGACAATGACTAAAACGAGACTCGTAAACATTGGTAGCCTGTACGGAATCACAACCTCGAACGCGGTGAAACTTGGAGGCAGCCTTGCTAAGGTCGATTGCCTGACAGAGGCATATCTCGAGTTTGAAGATGGTAAGATAAGTGGTTTTGGTCCAATGACCGATAAGCCGAATACCGTTTGTAAGGAACACGACATAGAAGGAGGGATTGTTTACCCTTCGTATGTAGATTGCCACACCCACCTGGTGTTTGCTGCGAATCGTGAAGATGAGTTTGTAGACCGAATTAAAGGCTTGAGCTATCAGGAAATTGCCAATCGTGGAGGTGGGATTTTAAATTCGGCCAACAAGTTGGGAAGTATGTCTGAGGATCAGTTGTTTGACGAGGCGTTGGAGCGTTTGCATCAACTCATTAAGATGGGAACAGGAGCCATTGAGATCAAAAGTGGTTATGGTCTAAGTTTGGATGCAGAGTTAAAAATGCTGCGGGTGATAAAACGAATCAAGGCTGTAAGTCCCATTCCGGTGAAATCAACCTTTCTTGGAGCCCATGCATATCCGCTGGAGTACCAGGACAGAAAAAACGAATACATTGATCACATCATTTCGGATATGTTGCCGGCCATTGCCGAATCAGGTCTTGCTGATTACATCGATGCCTTTTGCGAAGAGGGATACTTCAGTACCGAAGAAACGGAGCGCATTGTACAGGCTGCGGCTGAACATGGTCTGCCCGCTCGATTACATGTAAATCAATTTACGAGCACAGGTGGTGTTGAAATGTCGGCGCGAAACAATGTAATTAGTGTCGAGCATTTAGAGGTGATGACTGAGGAAGACATCGAGGTGCTGGCAAGGAGCAATATGTTTGGTGTTGCTTTGCCTGCTTGTTCGTTCTTCCTACAGATACCCTATACACCGGCCCGAAAATTAATCGAGGCCAATGTGCCCTTCGTATTGGCCAGCGACTTCAACCCGGGGTCTTCCCCAACCGGAAATCTGAGTTTTGTAATGAGTCTGGCGTGTATTTACATGAAGCTATTGCCGGAAGAGGCCTTAAACGCGTTGACGATAAATGCGGCAAATGCCTTGGGGTTAGCCGACGAAGTAGGAAGCATCGCTGTAGGAAAACGAGCCAATGTAGTGGTTTCGAAACAGGCGAAGTCACTGAATTCCATTCCGTATCGGTTTGGCGATGATCTTATCGATCGGGTGTATGTGAATGGCGTTGTTGCCTAAGTTCTACTCTTCCAAATCCAGGCCTTCAAATAGATCATCCTCGATAGGTGATAGCCCAAAACTGGTCGCTATTTCCTTAAATCGATTTCGATCCAAGTCGCTGCGAAGTTGTTGATTGGCGATAATATGATTGCGATCCATTGCATACATGCCAGATGATATCTCCTGAATTTCGTCGCTGTTTTGAGAAATGAGTTTAGCCTTTCCAATTTCTTTTCCGGTTTCAAGGTTGTAGGCTGTAACGAGGGTTACCAATACACCTGATTCAAACAAATCCTCAGAAACAACATGGGGTGCTGAATAGATGAGGTCGTCAATAACCAATACATATTTAATGCTTCGCAATTGGTCAATTCCTCTGGCATACCGCTGATGAATGACATTCTCCGAAGTGAAATACGCGTTTGTTTTCCATTTGCCTAACTGACTTCGTTGAGCCAGTTCGCGAGCCGCCTTCATACCAATATTTTCTTGTTTCAGTTCGGCTTCATTTGGATCCTGAATGGAATAGGTAGTGTCGAATGATCGTGGAAGTAAGCCAAGGTTATGAGCAGCTGTTATGTACAAACAATTTGTGTAGCTGGGTGTGTCCGAATAGGGAATATAATTTTCTTCTAACCGAAGGTTGTTAAGAAACTGAATTACCTCGAACGAGTCCAGGCTTTCAACTTTGAACGTGTCCATAGGATGGTCGAGCGCAAGCACCGCTGGTAGTGCATCGATTGCCTGAATAAATGAGTCAACTTCCGCTTCGTATTGCATGTATACCGAATCGAGTTGGGCGTCAATTACTTGTTGGTCAAGTGGCTCCATACGCGGGTTGCAGGCCAGCGCCAAAACAAAAAGTGGTAAAATATACTTCATAGCGGAGATTAAAGTCGATAGTACAAAAACAGACCGGCAACGGTTGCCAACGTATGCGTGTTTATACTGGATTTGTCTACACCCTGGTTGTTCGTTTCTGTAATCTGGGGACTAAACGAGAAGGTCTGCAGCGTTGAACGGCTGTGTTCTTTTTCGGTGTCGTGCACAAGCAGTTGCGATTGAATTTCAAAACCTACCGCGAGACGCCGGGTAGCGTTGAATTGATAGCCAACCAGAGGACCAACACCATAGCGTAAAATGGTTGTTTTCGATTTTGACTCCAGCGTGTTGAATTGTTTTTGGTTTGCAGAGAAGGTTATCTCGGTTTTAACATTACGCTCGCCCTCCAATACGGTTCTTCTCAAAATGGCATCAATCCCCCAATAAATCTGGGCCTTTTGCCCCACTTTGGATGTTCTGTAATATCCGAATTGGGCTACAACGGTATTGCTCGAAGATCGGCGGGTGTTAAGCGTTGTGTCGATGTTCTGGCCAAATAGCACACTGTCTGTGCCCGGTCCCGAATCACCATCCAGGTCAAATGAGCTTGTTTTACGCCCAACCTGAAGTCTGAAATTATTGTTCGACTTAAAATTGTAGTTTAAACTCAGCATTGGCAAGGCGTCGTAGCTGTCGTTAACAAAGCTGGCACCATTGAAGCCAAACCACCACTTGCTAAGGCTGTCTTGGGTCGTTTGAGCAAACGAAGCTGTGCAAGTAAAAACAAGTAGGCCAACAAGTATTCTGAGTTTACGCATATTAATTCATTTTAAATCCAATACCTTTAATATCTGCTGATTTAACCTCATCAGCTAACTGAATGGTAGACAGGTCATCCACTGTAAGTGTCCCTTCCTGCTTTTTCGTTCGTTTTGACGCTGAAATTCCACTCATTCGCAAATGTTGGTTGCGAACAGCTTCTTCCACTACTTTTCTAACTGCCCGGCCATTACCAAAGTACTTGTCCCGACCATCGTGCATAGCCGTCATCATTTTCTGAAGCATTTCGGTAGCCGCCTTGTCCGGTTTAAGATTGTGTTCCTTCAGTTGATTCTCGGCAATAGAGAACAAATCCCCCGGTTCAAAATCTTCAAAGTGGAATGTTCGGTCAAATCGCGATTTAAGTCCCGGGTTTGATTCAAGGAAACGTCGCATATTGTCTGTATATCCTGCCGCTATCACAATAAAGTTACCACGGTAGTCTTCCATTCGTTTGAGAATAATTTCGATGGCTTCCTTTCCGTAGTCAGAGTTACCACCTTCGGTAAGTGAGTACGCCTCGTCAATGAAGAGTACGCCGCCCATTGCCTTATCAATAATTTCTCCGGTTTTGATGGCCGTTTGACCTACGTAACCTCCTACCAGCGATTGACGGTCGCATTCTACCAGGTTGCCTCGTTCAATTATGCCCAGTGCCTTGTATATCTGTGTTAGAATACGTGCTACTGTGGTTTTTCCAGTTCCGGGGTTGCCCGTAAATACCGCATGGAGAGAGAACGACTGACGGAAGTCTTTTCCGGTTTCCTTGTAAAACCGAACCAGTTTGATCAAATCTTGAATGTCGTTTTTGACTTTCTCGAGTCCCATCATCAGGTGGAGTTTGTCAACCGACTCGCGCAGCAATTCCTCATCAATTGGAATGTCAGGAATGGCATCCGGTTTTAAGATCGACAACCGTTGAACATCTTCCAATGTTATTGTCGATAGGTCTTCCATGCTCAGGTGTTCAGGATGTTTTACATCCATTACCCGCAAACCAAGATTCATTTTACATTCGTCAACAAGAGAATTAACCAGTCGGGCGTTACCAAAGAATTTGTCCCGGTCGCGATAAGCGTCGACCAACTTTTTGTTGAGGAGTTCCAGGCCTTCCGGAGTGAACTTTATACCGCGTTTTTCAGCCGCGAATTCTGCTATTTGAATTAACTCCTGTGGGATATAGTCGGCAAAGTCAAAGACTACATTAAACCTCGATTTAAGCCCTGGATTTGAGTTCAGGAAGTTCTCCATCTCGTCGGGATATCCAGCCGCAATCACAGCCATATCCTTTTCGTCCGTCATTTCCTTGAGCAAGATTTCAATAGCTTCTTTTCCAAAGTCCTTGGCGTCGTCGTCTTTTCTCGCAAGCGCATAGGCTTCGTCAATAAAGAGAATGCCACCCTTGGCTTTTTTGATGGCCGCTTTGGTTTTTGGAGCCGTTTGGCCAATAAACTCTGCCACCAGGTCGGCACGATCTACTTCGTGTACATGACCTTTGCTTAGCAGACCCAGTTTTTTGTAGATCTTACCAAGTTTTCTGGCTACGGTTGTTTTACCTGTACCTGGGTTTCCACGGAAAACAGAATGAATATTGATTGGTTCGTTTTCTTCAATGCCTTTTTCCTTTCGCAAAGTGATAAACTGCAGGTAGTTGCTGTATTCACGAATTCGCTCTTTTACCTCCGACAGACCAATTAAGTCGTCCAACTCGGCCATTACCTCTTCTTCCGGCGATTGTATTACCGGAGGTTTGGCTACCGCGGTATTAGATGGCGTATCCTTCGGTTTGGGTTCTTCTGAAACCCGGAGGATTTCGAAATCGGATTTGGCAGCTTCTACATAGTCGTCGCCAATATTGAAGTTTTTGCTTGCCAGCAGTTTATCTTGATACAGGATGTCCATGTAGTAGCTTCCCTTTCCCCAGGTGCCAATCACATCAGATCCCCATCCAACGGTAATGACGAAGTTGGGTTCTTGAGGATAAACGAAGAACAGTTTGGTAACCGAGCCTTTTAGCAGGTTGCTGCTGGTTCTGAAATTAAAGGTGAGCTCACAGGTCCAATATTTTACACCTTCTATTAGGTTTTCAGCCTTTAGTTCTGCCCAGATGTACCGGGTAAACTGATGGTGGAAGGTGTGGTAATACCGTCGGTTTTCAATGAGTACGTTGGCGTCAGGGCCTTCGTAGAACTTAATCGACTTGATTTTGAAATAGGGTTGTCCAAGTCCGGATACTACCCCAAAGTCTTGAACATAGAAGTTCTTTTCGGCAATCAGTTCACCGTCAATCCAAGCTTCCCATTTGTATACACCTGGTTTCCAGAAACCGTCGGGATTTTTGGTGCCCCAGCCTTCACGGATGAAGATGTTTTGTGCATTGAGTGAGATGGAGCGGTCGCAATTTAGGTTGCATATCTCCTTTTTGTTTTCGTCAATACATTTGAGTTGAAGCTTAAGGGGCCAGTCTTTTTGTTTGTATTTCAGATTGATAAAAAGAAACTCACAATAAACATAGCCCACTTCGGCCTTGTCGAAAACCGATCGATACTTCTTTTTATTGTCTGCTAACCACTCTGTGGAACCATAGGTTTTCATGCCCACAAACTGGTAATTCGGTGAATTGGATGATGCCATAGACTTGGGTCAAATTTTATAAAAATTGGTTACAATCCGATAACTTATTTGGGCTGAAATATTTTTTTTACGAAAATGTCAAAAAAGGAATGTTGTAATAAAAAAAGTGCTAATTTTGCCGACCCATTCGGTGAGGTGGGTGAGTGGCTTAAACCAGTAGTTTGCTAAACTGCCGTACCTCTAAAGGGTACCGCGGGTTCGAATCCCGCCCTCACCGCAGAAGTTTAATGGGTCTTTTAGGGAGGCTCATTTGTTCTTTAAAAGTTTCGGGGTGTAGCGTAGCCCGGTTATCGCGCCTGCTTTGGGAGCAGGAGGTCGCAGGTTCGAATCCTGCCACCCCGACATTGGGTTCCATAGCTCAACTGGATAGAGCAACTGCCTTCTAAGCAGTAGGTTCCAGGTTCGAGTCCTGGTGGAATCACAAACCAATTTGAAGCCTCATCGGAAGATGGGGCTTTTTTTGTTTATGTGCGTAACGTGTTTCTTGAACGTCTGAATTTTGCAAAACTTGTTTACTAGGCGGTAACTCGGCATAAGTATATCGAAGGTGTAGCCTCTTTAGCCCGTGACGCTTGTTGTCCGTTTCGAACCACTTACAGGTTCAGGGTTACCCTTTTCTGGAAAGAGGTGGTGTCATAACGCAGATATACCGAAACTTGATTCAAAAAAACAATCATGAAAACACTTTGGAAGTTACTTACAATCTCTATGGTTTTGATGTTGGCTAACGAAACGGCCAGTGCCCAACTCCATTTCTTTTACAACGACATTATTAGCGATACCAGTCTTTCGTATCAGGCTCGGATTGATAGAATAGATTCCTTGTTCATGGCTGATTCAGTGCTCATGAATGATTCTATTTACGGCAGTAAGTATTACGCAAGATGGAGAAGTCAAGTCACCTCGAAGCTCGATTCGAATGGTGAAATAGATGTCTACTCAACGGCTCTGTATTCGCAGTTCAGCTCGCCAAGCTCGAATCCTTTTGCAGTTATACTGCCTCAAACACCTCCAGGGTCAGGGAATATTCCTATGTCCGAGGATGCTAATTGGAAGACAATTGGCCCAGATCAACTCGTGGAAAACAGACGAAGGAACGGGACATTTAGCTGGAGATCATTAGGAAAGATGGACGTAATATGGCCATTTAGTCACGATATTATATATGCAGGATCCGATAAAGGAGGGTTGTTTGTTACCAAAGATGGTGGAGATAACTGGAAGGCTGTGCCAATCAAGTTTATAGATCAAAATGGAAACACCGTCATTCCACCCGTAATAGGCGTTCGCGATATCGTAGTGCACCCTACTGATGAAGACATCGTATATGTTTCAACAGCGTATGCATGGGAGTATGGGTCTGGTGTCTTTAAGACAACAGATGGCGGTGAAACATGGGAGCGCCAGCATAAGTCCAATCTCTCTGGTTTTAAGGAAGCTGCTAATGATATCTTTCGCAAGATCGTTATGACTTCGGGGGACCCAGACCACCTGTATGCCATTACTTCTGATAAGCTGTATGAGACAACCGATGGCGGAACCACCGGTTGGAATCTAATCCCAGACCCCAAAGGTTATTTTCATATGGCCGACTTGTACGACTTGGAAGTGGATCCTGATCCAATGAATAGTGATATTGTCTATTTGTCCGGTAGGTCAGTCTGGAAAGTCGATTTGTCAGGAGGTTCTACCGTGGTTGAGGACTATCGTCAGAAACTGGGAATTCCTATGATAAATGATTTTTCGGATGACCTTTTCGAATTTCCAGATTTCTGTGATGCCAATGGGTGCACCGTAAACGAAGACTTGTTGACCCAAAAAATATGGGGTGGGGACATCGTTGCATACAATGCAAGTCAACCCGATTTTGCGAGTAACAAGTGGACGAACTTTTGCGATGCCGGAACCTCAACAATTCACACCGGTGTTAAACTACTAAAAAACACAACCAGACAGTTATACCGAAAAACAAGAAGCGTACAGGTCAATGGTAGCGTTATACAATTGCCGCTTCAACAGTCAGCAACAGCAGGAAATACTTTTAAACTGGAATTACAGGATTTAGTGGTTCCTGCAAATACCTACTTGAGAATTGAGGCTTCTAACACCAATTCCGTACAAGTCTTATATGATTCTGATGCAGGGGCAGGGTACTCCATTGATGTGAATGGTTTTGTAACATATGGGGGTACCAACGAACACAAATTCGATTTTAATGTTACCCACCTTTATGTAATAGCAGGTGCAACTTTAAACTTTAACGAGCAGGATGTATTGAGTTTAAGAAAACTACAACTACACCTACCTGAGCGATTGGCAAGTTGTAGGGTTGAGGTAAAGGGAACCGACCTATATGCTTGGGTGGCTAGAGCAAACAGAGAATCCTATATCATAAAATCTGATGCAACACATACAACGTTTACGGAACTGTTTGGGGCGACAAACAGCACATACACCCCGGGTTACATGGATGCCTTTATTGTGAGCCGAGTGCCTAATGTCCATAGTTCTATGATTGAGGTGTACACTGGATCAGTGCGGCTCCATAGACATCAGTTTGACTTGAGCAATTTAGCGAGTCCTAAGAGGGTGATGTTTCCTTACAGCAACGCACACCTACATGCAGATTACCGAGACTTTTTTAAGTTAGATGGTTGGGTGTATATGGCCCACGATGGCGGGCTTATTCGAGTCGATGATTCTGAGCCTTATCCAACACGTGTTTACGAAAGTATTTCAGGGAAGGGGCTTACTATAGGACATTTTTGGTCAATTGATAGAAAACGGCACGAACATCATACTCTGATAGGAGGGGGCATTATGCACCAAGGACATTTTTATCGCGACAACCGCGAGTACTCATGGAGGGGAATCCATGGTGGAGGGGATGGTGCCGATCTCGAGATAGACAATGACTGGGATGGTGTTGGGCTAACCGGAAACAAAAACTCGGTTAGAACGGGATTCGGCGGAACCCATGGCTCCAAATCTGTCCATTGGAATACAGACAATGGATACAATGGAGGGCCAGGAAGTAGTAAAGGATATGGAACCAGTAGTTTTGATATTCCATCCTCGTACCATTTCCTAGAGCAGGCTGCTGATGGTTACTACTATGCGTGCTTTGGTAATAAAATATACCGGTCAACAAATACCTTAGGAACGGCATGGCCTAATTCTAACAGCCCTAATTACACTTTTTCAACCACGGATGGCAATAATGATCCATATACGGGGATGGTTATCGAAACCATGGCATTTGCTCCGAGTGATCCGTCAATAGTCTATGTTGCTATGAGAGACGCTCATTGGAACTACAAGGAACGGAAAGAGTATAGACTGTATCGCGGCACGGTAACTCCATCCGGAGTTATGACGTTCGAAGGAATTCCATTTGATGTTCCAGCATTTGATCAGTCTATAGCCGATCTTGCCGTCAGTTATGATGACCCAGGAATCCTTTGGGTTACAATGATGGGGTCGGGAGCCGATAAACTGTACCTTTCGGAGAATGCTCAGGCAGCTTCACCGTTTTCCGTAAGTTTTCAGAATCTCAGTCCTGATGTCTATAACATCATTGGAGACATGGCGGCTCTTAACGTTGCTACGGTGCCTTATACCAACGAAGAAATATTTTTAGGAACCGAGTATGGTATTTTGTATGGAACCAAAGACGACCCATTGGGGACCACCTGGTCATGGGAACGCTATTCCAAGATCGTTCCTAAGGTGGATTGGGCAATTGACGGAGCGAACTCGAATTTACCCCTTGGCGAAATTGCGGATATAGAGATGGATAAACGCGATAATAAAATCATAACTTCGGTCTATGGGCGTGGTTTGTGGGAAAGCGATTTGCCTTGTGCCGATAAGAAAACGATACCAGAATATATTAACACAAATACTACCTGGGCTAATTTAGAACAACGAGTTCCAAGAGACGTTGTTCTGTTGAACGGTGCAACTTTGACCATACAAGACTGTGACCTCAGTTTTGTTCAAGATGCGAAGATCGTCGTTAACGTCGGATGCAAATTGATAGTTAACAATAGCATATTGTCCAATTCATGTGGTAAAGAGTGGGATGGGATTCTGGTTTATGGAAATGGATACGGAAACCCACAACCTGGTGGTGGAGAAGTGGTTCTTACCAATTCAGTGCTTGAGAATGGAGAATACGGAGTTCGTGTGGGAGATGATGATGTCAATTCCGGAGGAATATTAAAAGTAGAAGACTGCCAGTTTAGAAACTGTTTCGTTGGTGTTTCATATTATCGATATGCATACCAACAAAGTACGATTGACGGATACATAAATGATTCCAAATTTTATTGTGATGCACCAGTCCCAGGGCACAATGGTAAAGGTGTTCATGCGCACATTGGGCTTTATGCTGTAAGGGGTTTATTAATTCAAGGTTGCTCATTTTTTAACTACATGACAGAGGATGAAATCACCAATGGCTCAAAGGGTATAGGCATTGACGTGTGGGATGGAAGTTTTATTCTTAAGCGTAAATCAGACCATTTGGCTTGCGTTGGTATTGGTAAGAGAAACGTGTTTAACGGGCTGGAATATGGAGTGAAACTTCATGGTGGTGGTTATCAAACGGATTACGTAACCAAGATTATGGAATCAGATTTCCAGAACAATAGAATCGCGATTAGCGTGCTTAATCAGTATGGTACGTTTATGTGGGATAACACTTTACAGTGGGGTGATAATGATGACAACCATGACTTGATCCCATGTCTGAGTCAAACAAACCAATTGTGCCAAGGGTTGGTGATTGAGGGAAGCCCAGCTTTTCAATTCGTTGATAATACAGTTAATTTTCAATCAGACGCCTTTTTATTCGAGGGTATACGGGTAGTTAGTGGCAATGTTGGTTCACCGGCCGATTACTCCAAAATACAAAAAAATCTGTTTGATTTAAAAGATGATAACCTGAACAACATAGAGAGTCTTACTCCATTACATTACGTTGCCAATATCTTTGAGGGAGACAATACCAACCTGTATGTAAATTGCAACACCTATTCAGACTACTTTACTGATTGGGTAGTAAACGGACCACTTGCATTACAGGAATCGGAAGCCGGCATTGCAATGGATCCAAGGAATAACTTTAGCCAGCCTTGCTCCAATTTTCCACCTGGTACTAACGGACTTTCGTTTAACACGTTTGACGTCGATCCTCTTGTGATAGCAGGTGTAGAATACATGCTGGATGCGGGTGCACCACCAATGACTCCGTGCATCGAGGGGTTAGTTAACTTTTTAACAGCCGGTGGTAGCTATGCCGGGTGCGATGCCCGAGCATACACGCCTGCCAGTATTCACTGTGGTTCGTCAGGCGGTGGTGAAGGTCCAAAGCAACCTGACAACAATACCATGGGGCTGATACCTGATCAGACTAGTGGAAAGGCAACTGTATATCCAAACCCAAGCAAAGGCGTATTTCACATATCTCTAGATCAAGAGGTGCGTCTTGAGAGAGTAGAAGTTTACAGTCTGAGTGGTCATAAGGTCTATACACGCAAGCTAAATCCCAATATGGCAACCCACTCCATCGACCTTCGTAACCTGGTAAATGGTATGTACGTTATGAAAATGATATCTAATGACGGTGTTTTACAACAACAGTTGATGGTTAACCAAAACTAACGATAGATGGTTTGAACTGAACGGGAGGCCAAGACAACTTGTGCCTCCCGTTGTTTTAGGGTTTCTCAATAAACAGTAATCACATTGTAATAAATCCGCTAAAGGGCTGTTTTTATAACTCAATAATACCGTTTTGTTGATACGGCATTGTATCTTGGACCAAACTGATTTCCGCCCTTATGAACTTTTTAATAAACCGAACGATCTTCGTTCTCTGTTTGCTTTCATTTTTTTCTTTATCTGGTTTTTCTGTAATCCTGTCACCCCATGTTTCTTCAACAAACAAAGTCCATGGTACACACGACATCGCCTTAAAGAGTAAAAGGCAGGTGATAGATGGTTGTCTTGGGTTTAAGTACCAACCGGAATTTTGGGTACACAACCTTTCAACCGATTTCGTAGATGTAATACCTGTTTCCATCATCTTTGGAACCGATACCACTGTTGAGCGGCACGGTGTTTACCTGAATCCCAGCGACTCGATAAGGTTAAAACCACGAACTCCATTTACTGCGTTAAAAACAGGAATTTCCTATGGGCAAATTCTGTACGACAGCACCGATAATGATGTAAACAACAACGCTCTTCTGTTCGAATACCACATTGAAGAAGCTCCAGAAGCCAACTTTACCTTTTCTGATGTATGCGATGGTGACGAGTTTTGGTTTATCAATACCTCAAGCTACAGTGGCCCCGACAAACTAAGACCACAATGGCGATTTGCAAGTGCAGCGAACTACGGTTTAGACACGGTGCCATACCTTTTTAGACTAGCCAAACCTGGAGTCACAGAGTCCTTTCAGGTAACACTTGTTGTTTTTTCTAAGGGATGTAAAGATTCTACGGCGAAAGTGGCAACGGTTCACGCAAACCCGGACCCGAGTTTTGATTACAGAATTGACAACCGAGAATTGGTTGTTACGAATGTTGTAACCAGAGACCCGGCATATCTTTACACCTGGGATTTGGGCGATGGTACACAAGCCAAAGGCTCTAATCCGAGCCATACGTACCCAACCGACGATGACTATGAGGTTTGTCTTACGGTTTGGAATCCGGCAGGGTGTGTTGCAAGTACTTGTAATGTGGCTGGACCAACCGCACGAATGGAAGGGAGGGTGTTTGTCGATCTCAACAATAATTGTAGATACGATTCGAGTGATCAGATTTTCGATACACGCCTTTGCGCTAACGGATCAAACACCACACGAAACGTTAACGAGGATGGTAAATTTGAGTGGGCCCTGCTAGCGGATCAAAACTACTTTATTACGTCAAAAGAGTTGACTTCATTGGAGCCGAGTTGCGATACCGATACTTTCTTGATATCGAATGCGGTAGAAGATTCAACCTATGTGCATGACTTCATCTTTAAGCCCAAGTCTGGCCTAAATGACCTTTCGATTGATGTGGGGAATCATCTGGTGCGCAGAGGACGACGATGCAACGTTTATATGCGGGTGAAATCAATTGGGTTCGGCCCTTTGGATTCAATAGAGGTCGATCTGACATTCGATTCTTCTTTTACATTTATGGGATCGGTTACTCCTTATAAAGTAATCAAGAAAAATCATGTTCGCTTTAAAATTAAACGCCCGGCGTTTCTAAAAGAGGTATACATTAATGCGGTTGTTCATGACGTGTCAGGACAATTGACGCGTGGGGAAGTGGTCCAGTTTACGGGGCAGCTGCTGGTTGCCGATGACAACTCAAACAACAATCACGACACCTCTAGATCCATGGTAATGACCCCGTATGATCCAAACATAAAGACGTCTTACCCCTCAGGAGGAATCGAAGCAAGAGTTGACGAAATAAGATACATTGTCGAATTCCAGAACATTGGCAACACAGATGCCAAGGATGTTGTCGTTTACGATTATCTCGACAGTCTCTTGCCAAGTGTTGATATGGAGGTAACCGCTACAAGTCATCCCGACCAATTCAGTATGTCCGTTCGGAACAATCAGGTTAAATGGACCTTTAAAGATATTTTCTTGCCCGATAGTGCATCTGACCCTGAAGGCTCCAAAGGTTTCGTTGCTTATAAGATTAAGGTAGCACCAGGATTTAAACTTCCAGGAGATACAATCAACAACAAGGCAACCATTTACTTCGATTTTGAAGATGGGATTGTCACCAATACGGCCAGTGTTTACATAGAAGACCTTTCCTCAATTCGAGAAAAGGTAGAGCGGGTTGGATATCTGGCGGTTTACCCCAATCCGGCGAATAGCTACCTGGTTGCGGAAAACCAGTCGTCCAAAGAACAAAGTGTGGTCATTTGCGATCTCAAAGGAAGTGAGGTAAAATCGTTCGACATAGAACCGTTGGGCCAGAAATCCGTTGATGTATCGGACCTGTTACCAGGTGTGTACCTGCTGCGTGATGGTGAAGGAAATTCCTTGAAATTTCTAAAACACTAGATCCGGATTAAGCATAGTTGTTGGGCTAGCGCACCTCAAACTCCGGGCAGTCGATTCGGATATCAGAATTAGCCAAAGGACTCTTGAGAAGGTTGCAGTAATGACCATTTTCTGAAGACTCGTAGTATTTACAGGCGTAGCAGGTTCTTTGGACAGTGATAATTCCCGACCGATTCAACCTGTAAACAATTTTGGTAATGTGATCGAGTAAATCTAACTGCTCCTCGTCATTGAGTTGATCTATTTTGTCCTTTATTGGAAGGGCGAAGCCCTCTACCGACTTTGCGATCTTCCTACCCTCCTGCGTTAGCATAATGATGTGGCTTCGGCTGTCGCTGCTGCTCGGTTCTTTGGTGACGTAGCCCTTGGATTGCAACGACTTGACCGCATCACTCACCGTGGGTTTCGAAAGATTAAACTCTTTAGCAAGGTAGCTTACACCACACAAATTATCCGAATGGTATTGGATGAAGATTAGAATCTGTATTTGGATTGGACTAAGTCCCGATGTTTTTCCATGCTCCCATAGAAGAACCCGGAAGGCTTCCGATATCCTTTCTAAACCAACAACGATTTTAGCCGCTACGTCGCTCTGTTGAGACTTGGTGTCAAATACATTTCTTTGGTTTGCCATACGATATCCGGAATGCCACAAAGTTAGTAATCCTTATTAGATAGAAGAGTGGGCACATTAAACAGGTTAGAGAAATCGACCCGGAACAGCAAAAGGAGGTTCATCACTCTTAGGATGGAACCTCCTTTCTTATCTGATAGGTGTTCTAAGTGAACAGTTAGTAAAGAACCAGTTTTTTGGAACCTTTAATTTCTCCGGTTCCTTTTTCCACAATGCTCAATACATAAGTTCCTGAACTACCTATTTCCGACGTTGGAATGGTTAACGAGGAAGTGCCGATAAGTGCCTTATATACCAGTGATCCGTTGAGTTGTACCACGTGCACCTCATAAGTGTCCATGTTCAATCCGGCACTCATCGTTAGATGTACTTCGGTCGATGCGGGATTCGGATACAGTGTGATAGTTCCAGGATTGACCAGGCCAATTCCGTTGGTGGAAGAGACATCGACAAACAGCGTGTCGCAACTGTAATTTCCTATGGAGTAAGGAAGCGACAAATTACCCGAAGCAACATCGAATACCTCGTACACGCCCAACATCGGTTTGGATGGGTCTGAAGTATTGACCTGCATATAGGCGGTAACGCCGTCATAATTGAAATCTTCCTGATTGTTGATGCGAGACAAGGGCACAGTGCAGGAAATGTTATTTCCGGTCCATACTACGTCAAAACCAGGGCTATCCATATACATAGGCATTCCTGGATTGGTGGGTGGAAGCACGCTTGACCCAGTGGTCGCCTTAACCGCTAACCCACCTGGGACTGCGGCGTTATTCTCAAGTAACACCCAGTGTGAGTGCCAAACCACACCGTCGTTGGCATAGTTCATGTCCAGGTTTTCATCCCAGAGCGGAGTGTCGTCAAAATCGGGATGAGAAGTTAGGGCCAGGGCGACAATACCAGCTGATGTGTCAAAGCCAACGTCATACGATTTTAGGGTTGTCGGAAATACATAACCCAGAACCGGTGCTCCATCAACAGAGCCAATGGGAGTCGGTGTTGAGTCGCCTGCCTGTCCTGCTACGTCAATGGAGAAGATCAGTTGACGGAGTTCGGGATCTTTCTTTACATGAACGTCGGTAATGTCAAAGTCCTGAGCAGAAGTGGAAATGCTCACAGCGATGGCGATTAAAACGGTTACAATTCTTGTTTTCATTCGTATCATATTAAATACCAGTTAGGATTCAATTAGGAGTCCTAACTGGTAGTTGAAAAAAATTTTAACCCTTTACATCGGCCATGGAGGCACCAAAGTTGATATGTAATACATTGCCATTGGGTGTAAGTAGGGCTGGTACCGATTTAACACCAGCCTGCTCCGCTTCCGGTATTCTGGCTCGGTCTTCACCAATGTGAACTACCTCTACGGCAGATTCACCAATAAGATTAACGATGTCGTGTTCAGCGCTTACGCATACCGGACATCCTGCGTGATAAAAAATTGATTTACTCATTCTTGAAATTATTATATAGTTAATAGCAATATTGCCTGTGCAAATATATAGTAAGGAATCCTAACCAATCAAGCTAAAAACAAATATTTTTGGAAGCACGGAGCCTGACCGATTTGTGTGGCTGTGTTTTGCTATTTTGTTGGAGAATCTTCAATGATGGCGGTCCTGTGCCTTTGGACCTTCATCCCAATAGTAGCTGTCCGGGTGTTCGCGTTGCCCAAAAATCGAAGTACCAACACGTACGATGGTGGCTCCCTCTTGAATAGCAGTCACATAATCGTTGCTCATTCCCATGGAGAGCTCTTGAAGCCTGATATTCGAATAGTGGGAGCAATCCGTTTGTTCAGAAAGTTCCCGCAGTAAGCGGAAACAAGGCCTGACTTTGTCGTCAGAACTCGAGAAGAACCCTATGGTCATCAAACCTTCTATTTGTATTGCCGGGTAGTGTGAAATTTCTTCGAGAAAACTTGCCAGACGGTCTGGCTCAATTCCAAACTTGCTTTCCTCTCCGGAAGTGTTAACCTGAACGAGGGCTTTCATGGTGAGTTCATGCTGAGTAAGTCTTTTGTTAAGCTCTTTCACAAGACTCAGACGGTCAATCGAATGAATACACTTAACATGATGGATCACCTGCCTTACCTTGTTCGATTGCAAGTGTCCTATGAAGTGAGATTCGTATTCGAGCCCACTTAAGGAGTCTACTTTGCCCAGCAGCTCCTGAACTTTGTTTTCAGCAAACAGTGTATGGCCGTTAAGGATGCATTGTTCAATAACGTTTACCGGAACTGTTTTAGTTGCTAATAATAATCGAACATGCCTGGGATCCCGGCCCACAGCACGACAGGTTTCATCAATGTTCTTCCTGACGTTTAGAATGTTGGTTAGCACATCCTTCGTTCTGGCAGACATAGGAGTTAGTCGGATGTCCAGTAGTTATTGGCTTTAGCCACCGTTTGAAAATGGATGGCTACCACCTGCGAGGAATTGATCAGAAGTGCTGGGTCGTCGGCATACTGTTTACGACCTGCTTTAAGAACGTCCATGTCGGGTTGGGTGTATTTTACGCCCATACGCGAAAGTTTTATCGCCAATTCAAAGCCCTCCTGGGCGGTGTTGGTTTTAAGAGATTCCAGCCAATTGTCCATATGATTTTTTTGCAAATATAGTTAGGAGGGCTAACTTTTGGATGCTTCTTAACCAGGTTTACCATTTTAAGTTTGCATACCTTAGCACCTTCGTTAAACCAACATGAATCGGCTCAACGAATATAGAAGCGAATCATATTTAGACTACCTATGGAAACACAGGCATCAACTAAAGAAGTCGTATAAGAGAAATCTGGATTTTTACGGGTTCGCCCTCATGATCGGTGCAATAGTTGGTATCGTGGACCAGTCGGTTTTGTTTGGTACTCTGATAGCTGGCTTCTTCCTAGTTTTTTTGACTTTTATTATGATTCCCATGAGCTTTTTCCTTCCCCTTACTATGGGGTATCAAGATTACAAAAGGGGGAGGGAATGCGTACATCAAATAGCACCCGAAGTGATGGCGTTTCAACTGGACGTTAGCGTCATCGCAGTATTGCCTCCCGAGCCATCAATAAAGGAGCTGATTGTAAAGCCACGCGTCGCAACATTGGGGCCTTATCGATACGAGTTTGCGGATGTCTTCATAACCAAACACTCTATTTTTTTGCTTCCATGGAACATCAAAGCAAAACCCGAATCCCGATCATCTGTCTCATCGTACTGGCCCATTGTTCGATTTGTAAGGGAACAAAAGCATATACCTGGTGTTCAGAACATGCTCGTAGTAACCGACTACGAGATCCATCAAAGGGGAGACGACCTGGCCCTTGTCTTTGAGGATAATTGGTCGGAAATGAACGTTTCTATTCTATTGATAGATTTTCGACTGGGAGACGTCTGAAGTCTGGCACGAATTCTGTATTTTAACCAGCCAAATCTCTCGTATTAACAAGCAGAGATATAGATACACATGAATAAGAATATACTCCTAACCCTGGCGGCTTGTTTTCTTTTTTCCTCCTTCTCTAAAGCACAAACTCAGTATAAGTATACGGAAGTGTTTGCGTCTGATCGAGACGATGACGATTTTTTTGGTGTGTCAACAGATATCCATCAAAACCTGGCAATTGTGGGTGCAACCGACGAGGAACACAACGGCACTGGAGGCGACCAGAAGAGAAGGTCGGGGTCGGCATACATTTATTCATGGGACACGATAGGAAAGTGGAGCTTTATTCAGAAGATTACGGCAAATGATCGACAGGCGGACGACGAATTTGGCGAATCGGTGAGTGTTTTTGGAAGGTTTGCCGTCATAGGTGCTTTTGGGCAAGACTACGATACATCTGGAAGTGATTTCAAGGAAGATGCTGGTGCCTGTTACGTGTTTGAACAAGACGTTTCTGGTAAATGGACACAGACACAGAAATTAGTGGCCTCCGATCGATCGAAGGACAGCGAATTTGGAAGGTCGGTGGTTATCGGAGACAGTGTTATTTTGGTAGGAGCACCTTATGAATCACAAGCTGGAAGCGTATATGTGTTTCGACTAAATACCAAGGGCAGCTGGGCCCAAACTCAAAAGCTTATTCCTTCCGATCGCAGAGGCGGTGATTGGTTTGGCACAAACCTGGCGCTAAGCGACAGTCTTCTTCTTAGCGGTACAACCGGTGACAACTCAGCCTACATCTACCGGTTGAACGCCAGGGATAGTTGGGAGCAGGTTCAACGGATAACAAGTCCGGATGCTGCAAGAGGAGACGGTTTTGGATTTAGCGTGGATGTTGACAGCGGTATCATTGTGGTTGGAGCGTATTTAGAAAATAATGGGGCCACAGATGGGAGCTACAAGGATGAAGCAGGTTCGGCGTATATTTTTGAATTGGACACCGCCGGTGTTTGGCAATTTAGTCAGAAGATAACCCCTGCAGACAGGGAAGCGGGAGATCGATTCGGTATCTCAGTTGGTGTTTCCAATGGAAATGTGTTGATTGGTGCCCATCATAAGGATCATTATGGCACCCATACTACGCTTCAATACAATGCTGGTATGGGGTATTTATTTCAAAAACCAGATACTAGCTGGGAGGAAGTACAACGAATTTTTCCAGAGAACGCTCTGGGAAGCGATCGCTTCGGGAGAAGTTTGGCCGTGCATAAAGACCGATGGCTGATCGGTGCGTCTACCTCCACCCGATCAAAGAGATACCGGTATGCCGGTTCGGTATACTTTATTGAGGCTTGCCCGGTTGATTCCAATGTCCAGAAGTTAACCGTTTGCGATGAGTATACATGGCCGGTGAACAACGCAACATATACCGAATCAGGGGTGTACCGAGATACCTTGGTCAACCAATGGGGATGTGACTCCGTTCTGCGTTTGAACCTGACCGTATTGAAGAGAAGTCAATCGTCTGATACCGTTGTGGCCTGTGATAGTTTCTTCTGGCCACATGCGAGTCAATGGTTTTTTACTTCGGTCGAGTTGTTCGATACGGTTACAAACGCCGTTGGATGTGATTCTATTATCCACGTCAACCTCACCGTAAATTATTCTACCGTTCAGCGCGATACGGTGGTTGCCTGCCAACGTTATAACTGGCCTGTCACCCAGAAAATGCTGGATTCTAGTGGTTTTTACAAACAAGTTTATCGTAATCGAAACGGTTGTGATTCCACACATACCCTGCTGCTTACGCTAGGGGAGCCCCACGAGTTCAGAGATACGGTTTCTGCTTGCAGTGCCTATGTTTGGCCGGTTACCAACCTCGATTATGTAAAGAGTGGGGTCTACAGCGTGAGCTTAATCAATCAGTACAACTGCGATTCGGTAAGATATCTACACTTGACAATTGACAGCGTGAATAAGGAAATCGACCTGGTGAACGACAGTCTTTTTGCACTACAGGATGGAGGTATTTATCAGTGGCTTGATTGTGGTATGTCGTACGCCAAACTGATTGGTGAAACCTCAAAGCGACTGGTGCCGAATACCAGTGGTTCCTATGCGGTGGAAGTGACGTATGCCAGCTGCATCGATACGTCGGATTGCATAACTCTTCAACCCTCCTCAGTACCTGCACGACTTAATCAGGCAGGCATAATGTTGTACCCAAATCCAACTAATGGGAGTGCACGTTTGTCGTTCAAGCCAGAGCACCATCCAACCAAAGTTGTCATCTACGACGTGATAGGTCGCGAGGTGAAGAATCAATCAGTAAATGGAGGCACGGTTACGCATCTTCAACTTCCAAAAGGCATGCACTATGTGGAAGTGTATGACGAAGAAAAGAGGCTTGCGCGGTTCAAGGTAATTGGCTTATGAGGAATTCATTTGTTTTAGCCATAGTAGCAGGATTTTGCCTTGTTTTGGGTTGTTCTTCAGATTCAAAATTCTGGGCACTCGACCATTTTGACTTGAATCCATCATCGCTAACTCACGGAGATACCGTAGAGGTAATTTATTACGATCGCGGTTCTGCAAACAAATCAACGGAAGAGGGGTTCTATCGACACGCGATAGTGGTATCGGGTAAAACGGGAGACACCGTCAACGTTTTGACGTTCTTGAATCCGTTGATGGATGATCTGACCAGTAGTAGTCCTGCCGTTCGGTATTTGAGCCACTCTGAGCCAGAAGAATTTCTGCCTGGAGTAGACATCCTTACCGATGATATGAGGCGGATGATGGAAGAGGCAAATCCTTCTGTGAAAGAATGGCCAAAGTATTCACGTGTCTCTCGGAACTAAGAGTTCGACTACATTGCCAACAATCAGTTCAAAACTGTTATTGGCGCTTTCGAAGCAATCAACTGAGTCTATTTTGGGTTGAGTAACCACACTTGCTCCACAATTGTATCTATGTTGTCAAGGTGGGTTTCTTCTTCTATGCGTTCGATGGAGCGAATATCATAATTCTGGGAGTAATGGGCCATGATCATGGATTCGTCTACTGAGAATGGAGGTCCGGGTCTTTTACTTTGGTCGTATTCAAAAGAGACTAGAAGTTGTGGAGCCCGGTTGGTTATGTCCATTAAGTGATTTGAGTATGCCAGGCGCATATCGTTAGGAAGTGCAACCAGTGCCGCCCGATCGAATATAGCATCGATACCACCTAGTAGCTCAGAAGAGACTTCAAAGAAGTCACCCTGATAAATGGTTAAACCCTCAGACGTATATACGTTAAGCTTGCCATTTGTAGTTATTTTGGGTACCACAGCCATGGACTCAAAAAGTTCTTCAACGGCAATTAAACTCAGTTCATTTCCAACTACTTCAAAGCCTTGAGACATCAGCCAGGGAATGTCCATTGTTTTACCACAAAGAGGGAGGAATATTCGATTACCTGCCTCGAGGTTAAGATGGTGTAGGTGTTTAACCAACAGAGGGTTAGCATCACTCAGATGGAATCCAATTTTTCTGGTCTCCCATTTGTCAATCCAAAAGTCTGCTTGCATATGTACTAAACAAGACGACCAATGTATGGTTTTGCTTTACCGATTTCTTAGTTGGCTTTATGCAGGTGTACGTCCATTTGCGGGAACGGAATGTTAAGTCCTGCCGGTCCGAAGTTTTTATACACCTCTTCATTCAGTCGGAAGTAAACGCCCCAATAGTCTTCGTTTTTGACCCAGGCTCGAACCGTAAAGTTTACGGATGAATCTGCGAGTGCCTCAACAGCGATAAAAAGAGGCTCTGGTTCGTTTAAGATCCGCGCGTCGGAAGCGCAAAGGTCTGCAATTACTTTCTTAGCCGTGTCAACATCATCGCCATAGGCCATGCCCACCGTCCAATCCACTCGTCGTACAGCGCCGGG
The DNA here is from genome assembly GCA_017640445.1 of Bacteroidia bacterium. Classification (GTDB taxonomy): domain Bacteria; phylum Bacteroidota; class Bacteroidia; order NS11-12g; family UBA9320; genus UBA987. The sequence goes on from JAEPQQ010000044.1 coordinate 26,488, forward strand.
TGTATAGTTTACCATCGATGCATTCGACAAACCACCATTAGGAATAATTACTTTCTTAAAGTCGAGTGTTTCCAGTATGGTATTGAAAATCTGGATTTCCTTTACGAATCCCTCGTGGTCCTGTGCCTGAATATAATCACCTACTTTAAACGGCTTAAAGATTAAGATCATAACACCACCGGCAAAGTTCTGAAGTGTTCCAGATAGGGCCATACCAACCGCCAGGCCTGCAGCACCCAGAATAGCAACGAAAGAAGTCATTTCGATGCCCAGCATGCTAAGAACACTGATGACTAATAGAACACGCAATAACGTGTTTACCAGTCCTTTTAGGAATGGTTTTAGCGATACGTCAACGTTTCGCTTGTCGAGTATGGCGTTAAAGCTTTTGGTCAATAGTTTAACGATCCAGCTACCGATGATAAATACGATTACCGCGCCAATGATCTTGGTGCCGTAGGTGACCGATAATTCAGAAATCTTTTCGAGGATTTTATCCGTGTTCATGCGTTACTACTTTGTTCGCTACAAATAAAGGAAAATCGGCTATAACCCGTAATGCCATTCCGTTAAAAAATACCAAAACCAATGACTTTAAGCTATGTGAGACGTGCAGTAGTTAGAACTCGTTAGTCGGATTTTGAGCAAAACGCGACACCTGTCGACTAACCGAGCCATTTCTATTAATAGTATAGACCGCTATTTACCTTCGTTAGCTTATGCAAAAGACTTCATTCACCACGCACTTGATAAGCTTGGTTGTTCTGTTTCTGATTCAGGGATTGCCTAATTATGCCCAGGATGGACCAGAGATGAAATGGTTTCATGTAACCGCAAGACTGGAGGGGAACGTGTTAAGTTGTCAATGGGAGGCACAGGGTCACCCGAAAGATGGACGTTTCGAAGTACAGATGCTTCGAAAGTTGAACTGGGTGACTATAGGCGTGTTGGACAAAAATGAGCGTCCAGGTGCGGTAAACTCGACCTGGTATAAACTAAAGTGCCAATTGGATGAAACGAGTTTGGCCAATAACTATCTACTCGTAAGGATAGCCCACAGAGATGGAAAGGGCTGGCAACGCACCTCAGGTGTCATACGCGTTTGTACACAGAACTTCAGTTTATACAAACACCGGAAAACAAAATCCATTGTTGACCTATAGTCCAATCGGCGGATGTTGTAAATGGTTGGGCACTAGTTAAATAGGAGCAGGCACTTGTTATAATCTTAGTCAAATGTCTCCCCAATTCCGTGAACTTTGCTCCTGATACAGCCCCTTTTCATCATTAAGGGCGTAAATAGTAGTAGATTAGGCAGGGTCGGGAGACCCTGTCTTAGTTTGAGGAAGAATTGTTTTCTCGGCCGGGAGACTCATCTTGAGTGTAGTTCGAAAGAGTCAAAATCAACCCAAAATACAGTTTTTGTTCCACCGAAGGCATTCTTTAATTATAACGAGACACTTGTTTAACCATGAGCCACAAAGTCAATTTTTGAGTACAAAACCGGCTCGAATAATCCAATCTTTGAAGTGATTGTTTTTCCTCGTTTGGAATCCGACATTTTCTTTAAAAACAGTCGTTCCGAACTGGAATAGTGCGGCAGTGGCACTATCAATCAATTGAGTTATGCGACATGGGGGCCTCAGCGCCCCCTTTTTTACATCTCGATACCTGACTCGGTGTTCCCATAACCTTTATGATCTCGTTTCTCTTACTTATTTGTTTGGGCAAACGGAAGCCTACAAATTAAAATCCTGCCAGCCCCCACGCATAACTCCTTAGCCATTGGTTTGTCTTTGTCAACCAGAGTTTGACGTAGGTTGTATTCATAAACGTGTAAATTCGAATATAGATGGTGGGTGAACTACACGATCAGCCTACTTTCTTACGTAAACTTGTAACGATCTGTAACAAATTAGAAACTCAGTCGATCTACTAACATAAATGACCATTAACGAGTACAAAACTGTTGTTGGTGAGCTTGGGCCCCGTTTGCTCCAGTTTGCTGATTATCAGGTAGGCAGCATCGAAGTGGCCAAGGATTTGGTGCAGGAGAGTTTTATCGTTTTGCTTGATAAACGGGAGAATGTTGAACCGGCTAAGGCAAAAGCATTTCTGTATGCGGTACTTACCAACAAGACTCGTGATCATTTCAAATTAAAAAAGAAACAAGTAGAAGTGCAGGATTACCATCGTATTGAAGAGGATAAGCAAGCCAAACTCGATAGCAAGGAGTTGGTGAAGCTTGCTCTCAGCAAACTCAACGAGCGAGAACGCGACTTAATTTGCTTGCGGGATCTTGAAGGTTATGCCTACGACGAGATCGCAGAAAAGATGGAACTAAGTCTTACACAGGTTAAAGTATATCTTTTTCGGGCACGGAAGGCCCTTAAGAACGAAATTATCAAACTAGAAGTGGAGGTACGGTTATGAAGATAGATCTACAAAATTATGAGTCGGTGTTTTTTAACTTGTTGGAGGGTATTTACAACGAGGAGGAAGAACAGCAACTTATGCAAGCCATTGAAGGAGACTCATTTCTGCGATTTGAATGGGAAAACTGGCAGAAGGCGAAATTGGTCGATGATGCAGATTCATACGCAGACGACTTTTCGGTTTTTTTTGATACGCTGAAGGAAGAGGCAGACGTTGTTGAACCTCAAGAAGAGGAAGAGGAGGAGGAAAACCCAAAGAGGTTGTGGCTTTGGCCTTTAGCTACCGGCATTGCTGCCAGTCTCGTGCTGTTTCTTTTCCTTGTTAACCAAGGAGGAAGGAATAATGGTAACGAGCCAGTGGCAAATGAGGTGTTGGACAAGATGGTTGAAGAAACGTTGGTAGAAGCACCGCGGAAAAATGAGGTCGAGGACGTCTCTAAAGAGGTAGAGAAGGTTGTAGTCACACAAGAAACAGTTGCACAACCGATAAACGAAGAGAAAGGACAGCCTATTGATATCCCTGCTCCTAAACCGATTGACTTGCCTCAGGAGGAGATTGTGTTTGACGAACCAATTGACCCAATGGATAGGGTAGAAGTGGCAGTTATGGATACGACTCCAGATGAAAACCTAACTCAGATTGCAGCTGTCGACGAACCGGTATTAGACTTTGTTCAAGATGGTGCAACCACCGAAGTAGGAGAACAGCATAAAACGCGATTTACCGTAAGCAGACAAGATGTTAAGAAAAAAGAAGTCTTTCTTTCTCGCAGTGAAATAGGAAACGCCAGTTGGCGAAAGTTGTTGGAAGACAAGACCATTCGATTGGTTTGGATTGGTGATAAGACCTATTTGCGTTTGGAATCAGAAGATCAGGAGTCGGTGTTAATAGGGTTGCAACAATAGGTTTCAGAGACATGAACAATCTACAATTGGGAGCATCTATGAAGAGACATTTTGTAAAACACATTGGGGTTATGGTTCTTGGTTTGTTGGCATTGCCCACATTTGGGCAGGATACCATCAAGGTAGGCATCAACGACCAAATGATTCAGGTTGGTTCTCCCCGAAACAATCAAAAAGTTACCATCATAATAGAAGACAGTGCTGCGAATTACAAGGTTGATATTACAAGGTATACGCCTTCAAACTCGGATAATCTAAAGTCGGACTTGCTCAATCGGGTTAAGCGCAAGAAAAACTGGACTTCCCGCTTCTTTGGAGAAGCAGAAATGGGCTTTTCCGGTCTTGGATTCCGTTCCCAGTTTGGACAGGGAGTGGACCCATCCGCAATAAGCTCCTTGTTTCTGGATACGATTTATCTGGGACCAGTAGGCAACTACAGCACACAAACATTCAGTTCTACAGGCCAGTATTTTGGCGCCTACGTCGATCTAACGGTTCGGGAAAAGAAACGAATGCTGTGGAAGACCGATAACATCTATTTGAGTAATGGAACTCATATGCGGTTTAT
>JAEPQQ010000045.1 GCA_017640445.1 Bacteroidia bacterium
AAGATCGACTTTACCCCAGTGCATACACAAGGTTTTACCAAGGTGTATCCAAACCCAACCCACGATGTGATCAACATAGCCTTCCCAGAGGGTGACGAGGCAGAAGGTCATGAGGTAGTGGTGATGGACAACATTGGTAAGGTATTGTATCGACAAACAACCGATGCATCATCGATCTCGGTTGACCTAAGCGATCAACCAGCAGGCTTGTACTTCATCTCGATTGATACAGGAGAAAGCTTTAAGGTGATTAAAGACTAATACCTAAAACAAATACATACCAAAACGGGCAGTTCAACAACTGCCCGTTTTTTTGTGTTCTACCACTGCTCAAGAACTTATTTCTACTAAATAACAACAATAATAGGTATCTTGGCTGCCGCATAAGTAGTAGTCAGATAAGGTCGCATATTCCCTATGTTATTCGTTTTTTTAACCTTGCTGGGTCTCCGTTTGTGCTTATTAAAAAGGCAATGAGAACACTAATTACAACCCTGATCACAGTACTCGTATCCAGTGCATCACTGGCGCAGTGCGACAAATTGTTTATTTCAGAATACCTGGAAGGTTCCGGCAGCAATAAGGCGTTAGAACTCTACAACCCATCTGACACAGTGTTAGACTTGAGCAATTTTTCACTTTATCGCTACAACAACGGTTCTACAACGCCAACGGACAGTCTTCATTTGACGGGTAATTTAGCTTCAAAGGCCTCCTATGTAGTTGGTAACCCGGGAGCCGACACTTCCATTCAGAATAGATCAGATACCACACACAGCATAACATTTTTTAATGGGGATGATGCCATTGAACTACGTAACAAAACCAATCAACAGAGCCTTGATATAATCGGTGTAATTGGAGTTGATCCAGGGAGTGGTTGGACAGTAGGTACAGGTGCGACGAATAACAATACCTTGGTTCGAATGTCTAACATACAATCAGGTACGACTTATTGGTCTTTGGGGGCAACTCAATGGAATGTTTTTCCTATAGACATGACCGATTCTTTGGGAAATCATCACAAGATTCCTTGTTGCGTCGAAACGTATGACACCTTAACCGTGTCTGCATGTGAAAGTTATACCACTCCGAGTGGTAGCGTATGGACCACATCACGTAGTCAAACTGACGTTATACCGAACGCTGCCGGTTGCGATTCATTTATATTTATTAACCTGACCATCTTAGAGCACACACGCGACTACATATATCCAAACGCGATAAACTCATACACGTCTCCAAGTGGGAAATATACATGGGATAGCTCCGGTGTTTACAGAGACACCATTCCAAATGCAGCGGGTTGCGACAGTGTGATTCGCATATTTTTGGATATTACCAAACGGTACTTTGTCAACCCGAGTGTTTCTACCAGTGGCAATGGCCAAACCTGGGGAGCAGCATTTAGTTCATTCGACGAAGCATTAATCGCTGGAAATTCAACGATCGAGCCCGTTGAAATTTGGTTAAAATCCGGAACATATTATCCAGGTGGGCAAACCAATACAAACCGCGACTCTGCCTTTGTTGTAACGAACCCTTTCCTCTCCATATATGGTGGTTTTTCAGGTGTTGAAACCGAGCTTGAGCAGCGAAACAGTGCTGTAAATCCGACGGTGATTTGCGGAGATATTGGTAAATCAGGTGATTCAACAGACAATAGTTATCACCTGCTTATCCTGATGCAAGACTTCAGTGCCATTAGTGGTTTTGAAGGAGAAGGAAGCGAAATGACCGTAGATGGTATTCTATTTAAAGACGCCAATGCGGATGGAATCACAACCCACACCTATTATGGCACAAAACTCTATCAGAATGAAGGCGGAGCCGTAGTTATTTACAACAGTTGGCCCAGTTTAGACTTTTACCCTTCTGTATCGAACTGTGGTTTTGAATCCAATTTCGCTGATTATGGAGGAGGTATCTACTGTGCAAGCAAGACAAACGGTTACTGTATGCCGTTTATACATGACAATACGTTTAAGAACAACTCTTCCAAGTATGGAACATTGTACATGGATGCAAGTTCCTTCTCAGCGGTGAATCCGTATATCGTGAATTGTGTGTTTGATCAGAATATGAGTAAGACCTCTGGAGGTGCCATCTATATCTATGCGTATGGCGGGGAGTCGTATCCACTTATTCTAAATTGTGTCTTTAATAAAAATCAGGCAGCGTCTCATGGGGGAGCCATCTACAACAACGGATATGCAGGCGATTGTTATCCTTACATTTTTGGGTCTACATTTGTCCAAAATTCAGCGACGTCGTCAGCTGGCGCGATATACAATTTCGGATTGGCCGGTAACTGCGAACCCGTAATTGAAAACTCCATCTTTTACGGTAACCTAAGAAATGCCAACGACGATCATCAGCATTCCGAACTCTTCAACTACAATGCCGATGCATTGGTCGAATACAGCTCAATGCAACGTGGTAGTGCAACCTATACTACTTCTGCTTTTAACTACCTGGGTGGTGGCTCGGGCAATTTGTTTGAGGTTTCACCAGGGTTCTTCGAACTAAGTGATCGGGATGGAGATGACAACATTTGGAGAACTAGCGACGATGGTTTGCGACTTTCAGATACCAGTGCGCTCATTAATGCAGGAACGTATGGCTTCGAGCTGAATATTGATATACTAAATGCGACCCGGGATGATTCCGCCGACATTGGAGCCTATGAATACATTGCATGCGGTTTGCAATCGCCGTTGGCCACCGACGTTAAAACGCATACTGCTTCACAGGCATCGGAAGACGATGGGTATATCTGTTACTGTAATTCCGATAATGAGCTACTGTTAGCACTCGATACCTTTGGCTCGGGTGCGGTTATTTCTCCGGCTCAGGTGAAATTATACATAGGTAATCCTTCTACACTAAGCTACAACTCATCAGGTGGTATGATAACCAACCCTTCGGGTGGTGTGGTTCTTGAACGACGTTGGGATGTAGACCCTACCACACAGCCTTCATCCGATGTTGGTGTACGTTACTTCTATACAAATAGTGAGTACAATGCGGTGGTTACCGCCATGGCAAATCTTACAAATCCAACCACAATTAGCTCACCATCGCAGTTGCAGTTCTATAAGGTTAAGGGAGGTTCAAGTGCTACCTTTCCAAATCCGCACGACTCAGGTGTATACGGAATTGTGTTGACCAATGGATTATATCCCGACACTACGACCTGGGTGGCCGGAGTTCATGGTGTTCAGGATCATTTCGCAGAATATGAGGTGTCCAGCTTCTCCGGTGGAGGAGGAGGTGGTGGAGGTGGCGCTGCTCCTCTACCAGTAGAACTTATCAAGTTCACTGCACAGGCAGCATCAAACCACACCGGACAATTAGATTGGTCTACAGCCACAGAGGTAGACAACTCCCACTTTGTGTTGGAGCGTTCATACAATGCCTATGATTTTGAGGATGTAGCGACGATCCAGGGAGCTGGCAACAGCCAGCAGGTATTGAACTACGGTTACCTTGACAACAGCATAGACCCATCAATGATGACGGTATACTACCGACTTCGTCAGGTAGACTTTGACGGCACTCAGGCCTTTAGCCCAATCCGTAAGATCGACTTTACCCCAGTGCATACACAAGGTTTTACCAAGGTGTATCCAAACCCAACCCACGATGTGATCAACATTGCCTTCCCAGAGGGTGATGAGGCAGAGGGTCATGAAGTAGTGGTGATGGACAACATTGGTAAGGTATTGTATCGACAAACAACCGATGCATCATCAATCTCAGTTGACCTAAGCGATCAGCCAAAAGGCTTGTACTTCATCTCAATTGATACAGGTGAAAGCTTTAAGGTGATTAAAGACTAACAACTAAGACAAACACATACCAAAACGGGCAGTTCAACAACTGCCCGTTTTTTGTGTTCCGCAGTTGTCAAGGAACTTCAAACCGTATAAATAAGGTATCATGTAGGGTTGTTTGAAGTAACATGAGTGAACTTTAGTTTGAGTAGCGTGTTTAATCGAAACTCAATTTAACTAAAGAAACCTGGGTAATGAAAGCAATTTGGAACGGAGAAGTTATTGCAGAGAGCAACGATACCATTGAAGTGGAAGGGAATCAATACTTCCCGCCTCAATCCATAAAGAAGGACTATTTCCTGACTAGTAATACGCAAACCACATGCCCTTGGAAGGGAAAGGCGTCGTACTATAACCTGGCGGTAGATGGAGAGACGAATACCGATGCGGCGTGGTATTATCCAAGCCCAAGCACGGCAGCACAACATATTAAGGACTATGTCGCTTTTTGGAAAGGTGTAACGGTAGAATAATTAAGAGTTGAGGTGTAACCTCTTCCGTAAAAAGGTCCTAGAGACGTACCATTTCTTCTCCTTCTTTCCGTTTGCGCTTCCAACGTTTGTGCGTCCATAACCAATAAGGCGGATCATTTGTGATCTGGCTTTCGAGCATAGCAGTATGCCTGATGGTTATTTCTCCATCTTTGGTTGTTTGAGGCGTATCGGTAACCAATTCCAACTCAAATGTATAATACCCTCTTTTTACCTTGTTTATTCGTCCAAAGAAAACCGGATAATCATATTGTTTTGCATATTTCTCCGTACCCCGGGCAACGGCCGTTTCCTGGTTCAGAAACAGGGTCCAAACCACATTTTTGCTATACGTTGGGCTTTGGTCGGCACCAAAAATGGTGAGGCTACGTTGTTGGGTATTTTCAGAAAAGAAACGAGAAGCTGCTTTCGTTGAAATCATGGTTAATCCGTACCTGCTTCTCGAAGTTAACATGATCCGGTCGAAAAACGGGTTTGATAGCCGCGAATAAAGGGCAATGCATTGATGTGGTAGAACATCGTCTACGGCTAGTGCTAGCATCTCCCAGCTGTTATAGTGCCCCCCCGCAAGTATGATGCTTTTTCCTTGCTCGTAATACGGTAGAATCACTTCAGGATTTAGAAATACGAACCGTTTCGCTACCTCTTTACGATGAATGCTGAACAGTTTTATACTTTCTATGATCAAGTCTGCCAGATGTTTGTAATGTGCCCGGCAAATACGATTGATTTCCTCGTCAGAATAGCCTGGAAACGCATTTCGGAGGTTGGATAACACCACCTTCTTTCTGTAACCAACCGCATAATACAGCAGGATAAAAAGGAAATCCGAGAACCTGTAAAGCATCCAAAAAGGAAGCCAGGAAAGAGGTTTGATTAACCCATAATATAGAATCCGACTTACCATCTACGTACAAGCAAATGTAAGAGGAATCGAAAAAGATCACTAATCGAGGTTTAACAGTCCGTCAGGAAGTTCAACGTTTATTCGGTGTTCGTCAGGTAGTATCTCTACTATAAATTCATCAACAAACGGGATCAGATGTTCACCATTGGCGCCCGAAACAACCATCAGAGTTTGGGCACTGTTGTCAACGAAGTCTTTCACCTTTCCGATTGAACCAAGATGTGCGTCTACGATTTCAAAGTCAATTAGATTGTCGTCGTCTTCAATTTCCAACATTTCCGTTGGGTAGTAGACGTCTTTGCCAAGAACGAGTTGGGCTTGTTCTATACTGCTAATGTCTGCAAGCGAGACAATAAAGGGGTTAGATGAGGTTATATGCTCAATAAAAAAAGGAACCGGCTTCTGATTAAACATCAGAAACAGCGGTTCCTTTGTGTTGATTTCGTATTGTTCGTCAAGGTCAAGCCGAACTCTTCCTTCGTACCCGTGGGTTTTGGTAATGGTACCTACCTGGGTTAGCGGACCAGTCGAAAAGACCATGTGAAGATTACTCTTCGGTTGATTCTTCTTTCGCCTCCTCGGCAGGAGCTTCCTCTGCTGGTGCTTCTTCAGTAGTTTCAGTAGCCTCAGCTGCAGGTGCTTCTGCTACTTCTTCTGTAGTTTCAGCAACCGCTTCTTCTCCGCCTTCTGCAGCAACTTCGCCTTCAACTTCCTCAGCTAGAGGAGAGTTTTTAGCAAGAATAGCCTTCTCACGCTCTTCACGAATTTTAGATTCACGCTCAAAGACTTCTTTTTCAGCCGCAGCTTTAGCATCAGCCAATTGATCTCGTTTCGCCTGAACGCGTCCTTCTTTTTCGCTCAACCAGTTGTTGAAACGAGTTTCAACCTCTTCTTCAGGGAATGCACCTTTAGCCGCACCTTTAAGAAGGTGGTTTTTGTGCATCGCACCTTTGTAACTCAAAATTGCCCGAACTGTGTCAGTTGGTTGGGCACCGTTTTGTAGCCAGCGTACAGAACCGTCAAGGTCTAGGTCAATTGTTGCCGGGTTCGTGTTTGGGTTATACGAACCAATTCGCTCAATAAATCTACCATCCCTTGGAGCACGTGCATCCGCCGCCACAATGTAGTAAAAAGGCTTTTTCTTACGCCCTTTTCTCAATAATCTTAATTTAACTGCCATAAAATAAATCTATTTTATCTCTGGGTCTCCATTCCAGAGGGCTGCAAAGGTCGTACTATTCTATGGTTTAAACAAGTACTTTGTGTTCCTTGATTTTTTTGGGAATAGAACCAGCCTAAACAGAGTCCAAACCGATTCAGAATACCACCATAAACTGTTGGTACAATAATCCGACTCATTGGTCGAAATCCGTCAATCCAAGGAACGACTGTGCTATTTTTGACAAAATTTAGTGGGGTTACGTGATACAGCTAACAGGAATTGAAAAATCGTATACAACCGGGGCAACTTCGCTCAAGGTGTTAAAAGGTGTTGACCTCAACATAAAAGAGGGAGAACTCGTGAGCATCATGGGGTCATCCGGATCTGGGAAGTCAACCCTATTGAACATTCTGGGCATTCTCGATAACTACGATAGCGGCGACTATAGAATTGACACACAACAAATCAAAGGTTTGAGTGAAACCGAGGCAGCCAGATTTCGAGGGCAGTTCATTGGTTTTGTATTTCAGTCGTTCAACCTGATTTCATTTAAAAATGCAATGGAAAATGTTGCGCTGCCCTTATACTACAAAGGGGTTAAGAAAAAGGAACGTAATCGCAGGGCGCTGCATTACCTCGAGAAAGTTGGTTTGAAAGAATGGGCTCACCACTTACCGTCCGAGTTAAGTGGGGGACAAAAACAACGGGTAGCAATTGCACGAGCACTAATCACCGAACCCAGATTAATTCTTGCTGATGAGCCAACCGGGGCGCTCGACTCGAAAACCTCGCAAGAAGTAATGGACCTGCTAAAAGAAATAAACAAGGAAGGTAAAACCATCGTAGTGGTTACACACGAACGAGACATTGCAGAACAAACGGATCGTACCATTATGTTGAAGGACGGAATGGTATTGAACGACTGATGGAACGGTTAAACGAAATATGGCAAAGCATACGCACCAATAAACTGCGTACGTTCCTCACTGGATTTAGTGTAGGGTGGGGTATTTTTATGCTGGTTCTGCTTCTGGGACTTGGCAATGGTATGCAAAATGGTACTCGCGACAAATTCAAGGATGATGCCATCAATAGTATTGCTATAAGCGGAGGCCAAACGAGTTTGAGTCACGATGGGTTGTTACCGGGCCGTAGGATTAAATTCAAAAATGAAGACTACGATCTCATCAAGAAGGAGATTGAAGGTGTAGAGAAGATAACGGCGCGAGTAGCGAAGTGGAGATCGTTTAGCGTGTCATATGGAGATAAATCGGCAGCCTATCGGGTGAGAGGCACACATCCTGATCACAAGTTTGTTGAAAAAACCATCATCCGTCAGGGGCGGTTTCTCAATGAACTGGACCTGGAACAAAACAGGAAGGTTTGTGTAATCAGCGAACAAATTGAAGACGAGCTATTCGATGGAGAATCAGCTATGGGTAAGTGGTTAAGCCTGAGCGGAACCACGTTTCGAGTGGTCGGAATTTTTGTTGATGAGGGAAGTGAAGGTGAGAACGGTATACTCTACCTGCCTATTACCACGGCCCAGGTTGCATTTGGAAGAGCAGATAACATAGATCGAATAATCTTTACAACCGGCGAGGCCAGCTTGGAGGAAACTCAGGCCATGGCCGAAAAGGTGCGACAAATGGCAGCGGCCAAACACCACTTTTCTCCAAACGACCCAAGAGCCATACACATTCGAAATAACTACGAAGAGTTTAAACGGATTTCAGACGTCATTGACGTGATGAAGTCGTTTTTCTGGTTAATCGGTATCCTTACCATTTTTGCCGGCATCATTGGTGTGAGCAACATCATGCTCATAACGGTTCAGGAGCGTACGAAGGAAATAGGTATTCGTAAATCAATAGGAGCGTCTCCGTTGTCAATCGTTTCTATGATTGTTCAGGAGTCCATTCTGATTACGGGTATATTTGGTTATATAGGATTATTTCTGGCAGTTGTGTTGTTAGAATTGGTTGCTAAAGTAGTGCCTAACACCGGAGCGGTAATAAGCAATCCGACAGTCGACTTTACCACGGCTCTGTGGGCATTGGCAGTATTAATCGTGTCAGGAAGTCTGGCAGCTTTGATACCATCGCTCAAAGCCGCCAGAATTAAGCCAGTTGAGGCACTTTCGGCCGACTAGCCATTATTTATCTTGAAGGCCATAGTGGCCTGCGTATGTTTTAAGTTGCTTGCGTAATCGTCGTTTCGCAACAAATATGCGGGTTTTTACAGTTCCAATCGGAATGTCTAACTCCTCGGCAATCTCGTGATACTTAAAGCCTTCCATATTCAATTCAAACGTAATCCTAAGATCTTCGGGCAACGTTGCTATGGCATCTTGAAGATCTTTAGCAAGAAACTTGTTCTCACCCATGTTCTCGGTTACGTAACTCGAAGAATCAAGGAAGTACGTATTATCCGTAGTATCAATAAAGGTATTGCGTCGAATCAGCCGTCGATAGTTATTGATAAAGCTGTTGCGCATAATGGTGTATAACCAACCCTTTAGGTTTGTACCTTCCTTAAATTTGGTTTGATATGTTAAGGCCTTTAACATGGTTTCCTGAACCAGGTCATTCGCATCCTCAATGTTTTTAGTAAGCTGTAAAGCGTAACTGCTCAGGGCAGGTTGCTCGTTATTTATTTTCTTTGATATGTCCATTTTCTTGTCGTTTGTTATTCAAATATAGGTCGAATGTGTGTATATACAAGTAATTGAAAGTCGCTGCTCGATCAAAGTCGTTATTTCGTCCACAAGTAACTGATTTTTAACATTTTGAGTTCCTATAAAACTTTCTTATATGGCTATCGTTTATCCTTATTAATATACGAAAAAAATGGGATAAATATTTTAAAAAAGGTTTCAAATTTTAATAAGTAGCTTTGCCCTTTTGGTATGAAAATTTCGGTTTACAGAAAAGCACACTTCAATGCCGCGCACCGACTTCACAATGAAGCGTGGTCCGAAGAAGAAAATAAACGTGTTTTTGGCAAGTGTAATTTGCCCAATTATCATGGCCATAATTACGTGCTGGAAGTAAAATTAACGGGCCCTATTGATCCGGAAACAGGGTATGTGATGGATCTCGGTAAGCTCAAAGACATTATGAACAAGGAGGTTATTGAACGGTATGATCACCGAAACCTCAATTTGGATGTGCCAGAGTTCCGAGAACTAAATCCCACCGTTGAAAACATCGCCACCATCATCTATAAACGTTTACGGAGCCAAATAGACGAACATATGGGGCTTGGAATACGTTTGTATGAAACCGAACGCAACTTTGTTGATATAGAAGAATAGAAATGAGCACACAAGACTGCACCCAAACACCATTACGAGACGACGCATTTGAACTGTCAGACGAGGAGAAAATTACCAAAATAGAGGGACATGTGCGTTCTATTTTGGATATCCTGGGTATGGATCTTACCGACGATAGCATTTCCAGAACACCTCATCGAGTAGCGAAGATGTACGTAAACGAGATCTTTAGTGGGCTAAACCCAGCCAATAAACCAAAGGTCACCCTGTTTGAAAATAAGTATCAGTATAGCCAGATGCTGGTAGAGAAAGATATTGCTGTATTCAGCACATGCGAACATCACCTGGTGCCAATTTATGGTAAGGCGCATGTGGCATATATCTCCAACGGCGAGGTAATTGGCCTTTCTAAAATCAATAGAATTGTCAAATATTTTTGCAAACGTCCTCAAGTACAAGAGCGATTAACACGACAAATTGCTTCCGAACTTAGAGAAACGCTAAAAACCGAAGACGTTGCCGTGGTTATTGATGCGGCCCATATGTGTGTGGCTGCACGGGGTGTTGAAGATGTTAATTCATCCACCGTAACCGCCGATTTGAGTGGGGAATTCCAGAAAGAGGCGACCCGTTTGGAATTTTTGCGATACATCGGCTACTAGAGCCAATCACTCGATTTTTTTAACTTTCTTTGTCCAAATTAATCAACATTTGGAAATGCGAAAGTTTACCTTTTTCCTACTAACCATAACGACACTGTCAGCAGTCGCTCAAGAAAAAACGGCCGAACTAAGAGCCTATCAGAGCAACGGAAACGAATACTATTGGAAGAATCGAATGCCAATTCCCGGATATTGGCAACAAGATGTTCACTATGTGATCGACGCATATGTAGACGACAAGGAAGAATCAATTACGGGTAGAGAAACACTTACCTATTGGAACAATTCACCCGACGCACTGGATAAGGTTTACTTTCATCTATATCAAAACGCTTTTACCCCGGGTTCATATCTCTCATCCATGCGTGAAAGCGACCGGGTTAAAACAGTATACGGAGATCGCGAATCACAAGGAGAGGGTACCATAATTAACAACTTAAAGGTAAACAATAAGGAAGTAAAGTACTCCATCGATAACTCCGTGATGATGGTAGAGCTTAATGAGGCCTTAAAGCCAAATGAGGGCGTTACCTTTCAAATTGAATTTATTACCTACTGGGATAAAGACGACAAAGGAAACATTCGCAGAAGAATGAAAACCTTCCGGCATGGAGGACAGGATGATCGGGAGTTTTTGCACTTTGATGGAGTTCACTGGTATCCGCGTATCTCGGTATACGACCGAAAATTTGGTTGGACCACGGATCAACACCTGGGTAAAGAATTTTACGGCGATTACGGAGTATATGAAGTAGACCTTACGTTTCCCAACCAATATGTTGTTGAAGCTACGGGAGAACTTCTAAATACATCGGATGTGTACCCGGGCGACCTAAGACAAAAACTGGATATCAGCAACTACAAAACGCCGAGAGAAACGTATTCCAACCCCGTTCCTCCAAACGGATCAACCAAAACCTGGAAGTTTCGCGCGGTAAACGTACACGATTTTGCATTTACGGCCGATCCTACCTACCGAATTGGTGAAGTAATATGGAACGGTGTTAAGTGCATTGCATTGGCACAGGAAGAACATGCTCACCGCTGGCAACCTACCGCACAGTTTGTGGCCGACGTTGTTAAGACGTACTCCGAAAAAGTAGGAATGCTGGCCTATCCAAAAATGATTGCGGCAGACGCCCGAGATGGAATGGAATACCCCATGTTGACCCTCGATGGTGGTGGTTTCCCCGGGCATAAGGGACTCATTGCACACGAAGTGGGACATAACTGGTTTTTTGGAATGGTGGGAAACAACGAAACCTATCGTGCGTCGCTCGATGAGGGCTTTACTCAGTTTCTTACAGCCATGTCCCAAAAAGAAATTGATGGAGTTAATTATCGACCGAATTACCGCGACGATCAAACCGTGTTTCTGGGTTATATGTTACACGCTACCAATTCAAATACAGCGCGCTTAAACATCCATTCCGACCACTTTAATTCGGCGGTACGGCATGGCGGTGGTTATGGGCAGGTTTATTACAAAACAGCAACCATGCTGTACAACCTGCAATACGTACTCGGTGATGAATTATTCTCAGAAGCGTTTAAACACTATTTCGATCAGTGGAAGATATGTCATCCTTACTGGGAAGACTTTAGAAACTCGATTATACAATACACCAAAGTTGATCTCAATTGGTTTTTTGATACCTGGATCGAGGAAAATACCTTAATTGATTACAGCGTTAAGAACGTAAAGTCAGACAAAAACAATACCTACCACATTACATTCGAACGCAAGGGGGAGCAAATGCCCATTGACTTCGCGGTAATTGATCGAAATGGGAAAGCACATATGTATCATATTCCCAATACCTATTTCCTGAAGAAGACCAAGGCTACCGTTTTACCGGCCTGGATTGGTTGGGATCTGATTGAACCAACCTATACTGCTACCGTGCATATTCCAGATGGAATTAAAGATGTAATTATTGATCCTACAGGAAGATTGGCTGATGTTAATCGACTTGACAACACAAAGAAGTTCCCAATCCGGTGGAGATACGACAACTTAAATTACGGCCCAATAAGCTTCCGTCACTACCTGGCAACGTATCGACCAGATATCTGGTACAATGCGGTAGATGGAGTAAAAGTAGGAGGTAAGGTTTCAGGTCAGTACTTTGGTCATCGACATAAAATCAATGCGCGAGTGCTGTATAACACTGGCCTTGGAGCCAGTCAGCCAGAGGCTATAACGGACGAACGCGATTTGCTTTCGTATCAGATTGATTATACCACACGACTAAAACCCAGCACCAACTTAGAACTTGAGTCGCGTTGGATGGATGGGTGGATGTACCACAGAGCAGGCTTGGATCGAAGTTTGCCCAAAGGGTTGTTTGAACTGGACATCGCAAGCGCAGATCGACGGAATTCAAGTTATCTTGTATATCAGGAGTTTGCTAACATGGGTATAGACAATTGGGTAAACCTGTCGTTTACCCGAAACTATAAACAACTTAATGGCGGTGGAAACCTTGTTCTTAAAGGTCAGGCACCGGTATTGTTTTCAGACTATTCTTACTCAAGCGTTACGATTGAACTAACGAATCAGCAGCGTTTAAAGAAGTTATTACTTCGTACACGTGCGTTTGCCCAATTCATCGACGGATCGTCAGTGGCACCAGAAGCTATGCTTCAACTCAGTGGAGCAAACGTTTATGAGTTAATGGACAATCGGTACACTCGGTCAATCGGATGGTTGACGGATGAAGCCTTGCTGCATTCGAGAGGCGGTAACAATGTCCATCAGGGAGGTGGGTTAAACCTTAGAGGATATTCAGGTGTAGCAGCCACTAATGTGGTCGGATCTGATACCTTCTTTACCTATGCAGGCTCAAAAGGCGCTTCCATTAACGCCGAATTGGATTTCGGAAACTTCATTAACCCAAAACTGGGTAAATTAGGAAGAACACTGAAGATAGATCCCTATTTGTTTACCGATTTAGGGGTGCTTTCGAACCAAAACAACCAACATAGTGGTCTACGCATGGATGCTGGTGTTGGTGCCAACTTTGGAATTCTGTTTAACCGTTACTTTACGGCAACTAAACCGCTTAATATCCGAATCGATTTGCCGTTCTTCCTAAACAGAATACCAGAAGAACAGACCAATTACGTTCAGATGCGTTATGTTTTTGGCATAAACCGGGCATTCTAATATCACCTATGGTTCGACTGGAGAACATTCATAAATCATTTGGAAGTGTACAGGTTTTAAACGGGATTGACCTCAAGGTTGAAGAATCGGAAGTAGTAAGCATTGTTGGTGCCTCTGGTGCCGGAAAGACAACACTTCTTCAAATTATCGGTACATTGGATAAACCCGATACCGGGAAGGTCTATTATGGAAATGACCCGGTGAGCAGCTATGGAAGTCGTGAACTTGCCAGGTTCCGTAATCAGAACATCGGATTTATTTTCCAGTTCCATCATTTGTTACCTGAATTTACAGCGTTGGAAAATGTGTGTATACCCGCCTACATAGCCAAAAAGGGACGGGTTGAAAGCGAAGAACGAGCGAAACAACTACTTGACTATCTGGGTTTATCACACAGGTTCGAGCACAAACCAGGACAACTGAGTGGGGGAGAACAGCAGCGTGTAGCCGTAGCCCGAGCTCTTATGAACCAGCCCATGGTTATTTTGGCAGATGAACCTTCGGGTAACCTGGATACAGAAAATGCGAATGAGCTGCACAAGTTGTTTTTTGATCTAAGGGATGAGTTCAGACAAACTTTTATCATTGTTACTCATAATCAGGAGCTAGCCGAAAGTACGGATCGGAAAATTGTGATGCGCGACGGTGTATTGGTTTAAAACGCCTCGCCTATAAAAAAATAGAACCCCATTCCCTCTGAAGTAAAAGCTACATCAAAACGGTTGTAGACGTCTTTTTTTGGAAAAATAAGAAACCTTGGCCCGAAACCAGCGGCCCAAACAATGGGTGATTGCGTGTATTGATTGAAACTGGGGAAAACACTACCGGCACTGGCAAAAACAGAGGCGCCCCAACGTTTTGCAAACGAAAAGGGCAACATGCGATATTCAACCTGACCCGCCATAATGTTTTTGTCGCGATACCTACCCAGGTAATACCCTCTCATTAAGCGTTCACCGCCCATAAGGGAGAGCTGATTAAATGGAAGATCTCCTGTTCCAAATTGCCCATACGCTTGTATTGCCAGTACGTTACGTTTTTTTATTGGCGTATAAAATCTAAAATCAGATACCACCAGGTTAAACGAGTAGCCACTTCCCCAGCGTGTATTACTGTTTAGAAAGGCCAGTTCAAGGTACTTGCCGTGCCTTGGGTTCAGTACGTTGTGTAAATTGTCGTAAAGAATTCCCCAACCGAGTGAAAGGTTGGCTGATCCATTGCTTCCCAGTGGGTTTGACTGAGCAAGTCCGTCGGGCCACTCAAAGTCTACTTGGGCAAGCCGTTGAAAGTCAAGTTCAAATCCGGTGAATAAGGAAGGTGCAAACTGATATAGAAATCGTTCCCTAAACTTAAGTTCCACGGCGTGCACAGTGGCTGGGTTTTCTGCTCGTGCTTCCGGGCCTATACCAAAATACGACAATGGGAAGTTCTGAAACTTTAATTCTCCTAGAAGAAAAAAGCGATTTTTATCGGTGTAGAGTGCGTGGTCAAGCATTGTGCCATATTGCTGCTCAAGCGTTACAAACGAAAATGTCTTTACCTCCGATAATCGATTTAGGGTATCTTGTTTTGCGCGATAAACCAGTAAACCGCTTACGCCAAACTCCCAACTGGTTTCAGGTGCGAAGGCCAGGGTAGGATAGGCGATGAATTTTGGCTTAGCCGGATCACTGGTGTCTTTCAGCGTATGGTTAAGGTATTTAACCAAAAAGTTTTGTCCCTGGCCCTGCATCGAAAGACCCGTAGTAAGAAGAAGCGTGATTAACAGAGAGCGAGAAAGTCTTCCTATTTCCATTTGCGATTTATTATTTTCATCGCACGGTTCTGAAAACCAGTACTTTCTTCACTCAAATTGGTGGAAATTACGGCTACCAATTCGTCATAAAGTTCGGGATAGACCTTGGTTATATTATACACCGTAGTCATTGCAAATACCCGAACGGCAATGGGATTGCCTCGGTCCTGGAGGTGTTCAAATGCCAGTTCGACAACAAGCCCAGCTTGATCGTCATTAAATTTTAGGAATTGAAACAGCCTGAATATGCTGCGTTTAATAGCATCGTGGTTTGGTTTTGCGAGGGTTTCAATGAGCTCGTCGATATGAGGTTGTGCAACAGATTTATCCCGATCAGACATGAGCCGGAGCACTTCGGCAGCAGTTCTGGCCAATCTCGTATCCTCACCAGTTAGGAAGGAAACAATGACTTTTACTTTTTCAGGATCTCCTACACAGGCTAAGGCCAAATGCTGCCATGCTGGTTTTGACCTCGCCGATCTGAGTTCTTCTCGTATTTCTGATTGAATGGAATTGGTTGACATGTTATTCAGCTAATCGCTTGTCTAACTTTTGCTTGATTATTTCGCCTTCCTCCTTAAACGACTTTAACAGGCGCAGGTAGTTCGAACCAATAAGCACCCGGTAATGAAGCAGGCGGTTTCTCGATTTGACATTGTCTAAAATCTCTTCAGCGGTTTCTCGCGACACGTCTCCCTCAAGAAACTTTTCAAACCAATCAAAGTTGTCGCGGTAAAACTTGAGGTTATCCAAAACGTCTACATTGATTAGGTCAACCATGGTTTTGTTGTACTTGGTCATATCGGTGTACAAGGCATCAATAAAGAGGATCAGGCTATCAGACGAAACGGAGTGTTGAGATTTATACTGTTTTAACAATTCAAGTCCACGCTGATTTAAAACCAGGTCGGCGAAACTTGTATTGAGTGAAAAGCATCTTGGGCAGTGGTCTATAATGGAATCAACGGTTGCCGAGTCCAGCATTTTGTTAAGCAAAGACATTTCAGTCTCGTAATTCTTAATCAAAAAATCGGCATCCTTCAGGTTAGAACTTAAATCGTTCCTTACGATGGTGAGAATAGTGCGCAGCTCGCCTTTGCTTTTGCGGTTATCGTTGTAATTGTTGATTTGAAGAGCGAGCAATATACCAACCACCAGTAATATGAGCTCGCCGAAACTATATCGAAGATACTTACCTACCGTTTTTCGAGTTTCAGCCATTCGTGTTCATCCATTGGGTATACCACCCAAAGGTACAATGTCTGCATTAAACTTCTGTAAGTTTTAACCAGAACCGCACCCCAATGATAGACGCTATTAGAATGCAAACACCTATGAGGAGGGACACAACCGATGCTATTGTTTTTCGTCGTTGAATGACTTCAATTTCTTTTCGAATGGAGGCTAGTTCTTCGGGACTAGAATGTTTGTATTCCAGTTTTCGACGTCTTAACTGTTGCCGATATACCTGTGTTAAGTTTCTGCGATTGGAACGCATCTTAAGCAATTCGCGATTCTGGCGAATACGCGAATTCATTTCATACATGAAACCTCCTCCTCCTGACATGACTGGTTTGTTTCTGTAAAGGTACAGAAATAGGGAGAGTTTATTCTTATTCTGAGATAATGATGCCTTCGGTTGGCAGCTCAAAAAGCTCCAGATCAAAATACTTCACGGAAGCAATAATATGGTCGAATATATCGGCCATAATGTATTCGTAGTTGGCCCAGGTCTTATCCTTGGTAAACGCGTATACTTCAAGTGGTACACCCTGTGCCGTGGGTGCAAGTTGCCGAGCCATAATGGTCATGTTTTGATTGATGTCTTTGTGTTGCTTCAGGTAAGCATCCAGGTACATTCTGAATACACCCAGGTTGGTGAGGTTGCGGCCATTTACGGCAAATTCTTTATTGATTTTACCTTCAAGGTTGTACTCGTCTATCTCTTCGTCTTTTTTCTCCAGATAGTTAGAAATGATTTCGATGTTTTTGAGGCGTACGATATCATCGTCATTCAAAAAACGAACACTGTGTTGCTTGATTTTTACTGCCCGTTTGATCCTGCGCCCATCTGAACTCATCATTCCCCGCCAGTTTCGGAACGAATCTGAGATAAGGGCATAAGTGGGAATGGTGGTTATCGTTTTGTCGAAGTTCTGCACCTTAACCGTCGACAGGTTAATTTCAATTACGTCGCCATCGGCTTCGTATTTATCAAAAGTGATCCAATCTCCAATGCGAACCATGTCGTTTATTGACACCTGAATACTGGCTACAAACCCTAGTATAGAGTCTCTAAAAATGAGAAGAATGACCGCGGAAGCAGCACCTAAACCCGTTAAAAACTTGAAAAACGGCACTCCTGTTACGATGGCCAGCATTGACATTAATCCCACAATCCAGGCGAATATCATAAACACCTGAATGTAGCTGTCAATGGGTTTGTCCTTGAATCTTGGTAGTGTTTTGAAATAGTCTTTAAACGTATTGAGCACCGCGCGTACGATCCAAAGTGTGAGTACCACAACCAATACGTGCAACGTGGTATCGGCCAATCTTTCATACGGTTTAAAATCGGTAAAGATTAGCGGCGTTACCTTAAACGCCAGAATCAAAGGTATAATGTGACCAATGTATCGTGGAACTTTGTTTGCCACCAACAAGTCGTCAAAATTTGTTCTTGACTTCTTTGCTATTCGGTTTGAAATTGTTCTTAGCGACTTCCGAATTGAATAATCCAGGATGAGCAATAAGATTAATATGGCAACAAGCAGAACCACCATGTTGGTGTACTTGGCTGCATTCTCTGAGAATCCCAAGGAAAGGAAGTAGTTATATAACCAGTGACTTATTCCGCCCATAGTCTAAGTTGATAAAGTGCAAAGGTATTAAGAAACCGTTCCCTTTTTTCTCGGTGCATTGCGTTTTTTAACCGGAATTACCAGCTTTAAACCCGACCACGTTGCATTTACAGCACATACTTTAACATCGATTAGCCCATTTGAACGGGCCCAGTTGCGGATGACTGAATCCGAAACGGTGGTGGGCACTCCGGAAGATTTTTTTGGCCAGGAAACCCAGATCATACCTGTTTCTTTGATTTCCTGAGAAAACCGGGGCATGCTTTCCTCCAATTCCTCGCTATCGGTTGTAAAGAAGTGGATCAGGTCCTTAGGTGAGTTTACATCGTCTGTAAAATTCACATCCTCCGGATAATCAATGATCAAGTCAAAATAGTCTTCCGGTATACTCACTAAACGTACTACGAAGCCCGATTTATACCCTAACTTTTTGTGCAATGGGTTACCCGAATATCCTGCATTTTCCATAGGCTGTTACCCAAAGATAGACGGTTTTATTAAATCCGACTTTGATACGTATACAATTCGTGGTATCGGCCTTGCTTTTCCAATAACTCATTGTGATTCCCACGTTCAATGATGTTTCCTTCTTCAATTACCAAAATCTGATCAGCCTGTTGGATGGTACTTAAACGGTGCGCAATAACGAAGGTTGTTCTATTTTGCATAAGCACTCCAAGACTTTGCTGAATGTACGATTCACTTTCTGTGTCCAGATTAGACGTGGCTTCATCCAATATGATAATCTTTGGGTCCGCCAACAGCGCCCGAGCAATGGATATTCGTTGTCGCTGCCCACCAGAAAGTTTAACGCCTCGCTCCCCAATAACTGTGTCTAGTCCATCCTCAAATCGATCGGTAAACTCATTCACATAAGCGCCTTCAACAGCAGCCATTAGTTGTTCTTCGGTCGCGTTGGGGCGAGGAAACAGAATATTCTCCCGAATGGTGCCTTCATATAAAAAGTCATCTTGCAGAACCACTCCCAGGTTACGGCGGTAACTGCTTAAGTGAACCTGGCTTAGGTCCTTGCCATCAAGCGTTACCTTCCCGGAGCTTGGGTTGAGGAAAGTGGCTGCCAGTCCTGCTATGGTTGATTTTCCAGAACCTGAAGAGCCTACAAGTGCCGTAACGCTGCCTGCTTTTGCCGAAAAGGATATGTTGTGCAATACTTCTTTCGATTCTTCATAACTGAACGATACGTCATCAAACTCGATGTCTCCGTTTATTTCCTGAAGTGTGATGGTGCGATCCTCACTGGCATCTTCTTCCTCCATGTCCAGTAACTCCTGAGTTCTGTCCAAACCTGCCAGGGCTTCGGTTAACTGACTACCAATGTTACTCATTTGTACAATTGGAGCGATCATGAAACCCAGGAAGAGGGTAAAGGACACGAATTCACCGTAGGTCATGCTACCATTCATAATAAAATGACCTCCAAGCCCCATAATACCTGCCGATGCCAGACCCAGCAGAAAGGTAGATGAACTGGTAATCAAGGCGGTGGCCGTAAGGCTCTTTTTAACGTTTAGGAATATTCGTTCTACCCCGGCAGCGAAAGTGGTACTTTCTTGATGTTCAGCGTTAAAGCCTTTAATAACCCGAACCCCGTTTAAGGTTTCTGTTAACCGGCCTGTTACTTCTGCCTTGATCTTACCGCGGTCGCGGAAAATAGGTCGTATGTAACCAAATGCTTTTAAGGCAATAATGGCAAACAAGGCAACCGGCACGAGCACAAATAGTGTCATCATGGCATTAATCTTGATCAAAATAACCAGCGAAACAATGGCTGTGATACTGCCTCCAACCAGTTGAACAAACCCGGTTCCGACAAGGTTTCGAACACCTTCAACATCGGTCATTACCCTTGATACCAAGGCACCGGATTTGTTGTTGTCGAAAAAGCTGATGGGGAGGGTCAGTAACTTCTTTTGAACCTTGGCTCTAAGCAGTGATATTAAATGTTGAGCTTCCACGCTTAGCACACGTGTGAGGGCAAACGAGGTCAGTGCTTGCGCCAGTATGGCCAGGCCAACAAAGACGAGTAAGGTTGTGAGAGAAGCCATATCCTTGGAAGGGATTACTTCGTCGATGAGGCTTTTACTTGCGTATGGAAGAACGAGACCTGCCAGACTCTTAATAATGATTAAGGCAAGGCCAAGAAATAAGATCTTTCGTCTGGGCCAGATGAACTCCTTAAATGCGGAGGAAAATGAAACCTTTTGAGTACTCATATGGCTGTATAGACGAATATCAGGCCAAACTACTTTAAGGTGACGATACGGCAGAAAAAAGGCTGCCTCAATTATTGGGCAGCCCTGTTGTTCTTTTTTAAGATGTGGATCAGTTTAGCTCATACGAGATGTTTCCATTTTTAACCTCACGATCAACATATTGTTTAAGGTCTGGGTCCCATTCCCGGAATGTGCCTTCGAAGGTAAGGATACCTTTTCCGCCAGGGTGTATGTCCGCTCTATAAGGTCGGATCTGAATATCGATTGGAACAATTCTGCGTTCACGTTTATTACCGGTGGTAAAGTCGATATCGAAAGTGCCGCCTGCCACCTGAGAGTGGAAATATACATTTCCGTTTAAACTTGTTTTAAAATTCTTTTTAATGGCCAGGTATAGGAGTTTACCACCTGCACCATTAGATGCTGCACTACCCAGTTTTAGGATGAATCTGCCAAAGATCGAATCACGACTTACTTCAAAGCCGTCTCGGATCATATACGTGGTGCCGTCTATGGTATAATAGGCCATGAATTCCTTGACGTCCTCAATAAAAACATCGTTTTGAACCTGTACATCACAGAATGGGATATCACCTACATCGGTGTTCTCATCCTTAAGGACCCACTGCACTTCGTTGGCCTTTGAAGCCTCCAAGTAGTTAACAGGTTGAACTCGGTAACTTCGGTTTCCGGCAAGTGTATACGTGAATCGGCCGTTTTGGGTGTTTAACACTTTATTCCCATTTAGAATAAGATAAACGTCTGGAGCCGGGTTGCCGTCACAGTCTACCACCTGACCGCTAACATCAATTATAGGCGGGAAATATTCATCTGGAATAACAAAGTTGTTAAGCTCACCAGAGGTAGGTACAGTAACCGTAGTCCTAAATACCTTCATTTCAAGCAGATCACACGAGATGGTCACGTCCATGGGAAGGTTGGCGGGCATTAATCCACCAAAACCACCATCATCACCTGTATACGCACCACGAGAACCTACTCCTGGGCCGCTCATCTGGACGAAGGCTTTTGGAACCGGCCTGCCGCTGGTGGTTACCACGTTTGCATAGGCTTCGGTTGCCTCTACTTTGATGTCGATATTCCAGAAGGAGAAATGAGATACAGAACCTACGTATGTGTTTCCTACTTTTTTTGCTTCTCCATCTTCTACCCAATAACCGGCTTCCTGATCGAAATGCCACAGTGGAATGGTAGAAGGCGATATTCCTGCTAATTGAGGAGGGATAGGCATGGTGATGGTCGAAGAATTTCCAGGTGCGAGCTGTAAAGAGTTGCCAGCTGCGTCTTCCAGCTCAACGGCCAACATGCCGTAGGTAGCGAGAAGATCTTCCCCATCGGGGCCAACGCCTCTAAGCGACCCTGGCATTTCTTCCAGAATATGCTCCGACGTAGGATCGATGTAACTTGCAAAAACCTGAACATCGCCTGTATACGACGCTCCCTGTGCAGTTTGAAAACCAGCACCCATTTCCAGTTTGACATCTTCAAACTCGACACTACCGCCTAGATCAGTGTCAATAGTACCAACCGACTCTTTTTTCAGTAGTCGGATGGACACTTCGTTAATTCCGGAAGTTGGGAAGAAGCTTCTACTTCCCTGGAAAAAGCCTGATTTTTCAACGGTAACATACGCGAGTCGTTTGAAAACTGATGCGTTGGGTACAACAAACAAGCCTTGCTCGTCTGTTGTGGTTTCCGAACCCATGACATTAACAGTAGCGTTAGGCAAAGGGTTTCCTTGGAAATCGTAGACCGTGCCTGTGACGGTTCGAACAATTTCATCACCCAACTCAATTTTGTACTGGGGTTGAGAGGTGTCAATTGGATCAGAGCAATGGGTAAACATTACTAAAAACGAAAGCAACAGTAGATAAATGTGTTTTGAATTTGGTCTTTTCATAAGGGCTATTTAAAACGATAGAAGATACGTTATCTCATCTCGAGAAAAAAGTCGATTGGAGTTGTTGGTTTTGTTACTTTGTTGAAAATCAATTGGTTGTTTCTCAATGTCAGATTAAAATGGCATTGAATTGACTTCGTGTTGTAAATGACAAAGTGAGACCTAAACCAAAGGAAGAAAGACTACAACGGTTTCCCGTTGCAATCTTTTCTAGTTTTTGGTTCATGGTGAGTTTAGTTCATAGTCAATAAGGCCGTCGGTGACGTCATCAATGTTGTATTCATTTGTTTGTGAATTCCAGATTTTATAGGTGCCACTGAATACAATTCGCCCCTTACCACCTGGAGATGCTTCAGCGAATTGGATGGTCGTCCTAATTCGATCTTGTTCCATATCAACGGACCATCCAGCCTGGGGGTCGAACTGCATTTTCATGTAATCGGTTGTGCTGGGTTGAAATACATAGTTGTAGATCATGGGGTCCTGACCATGTTTCAAATACCCATGCTTTATATCAATGGAGATACCGGCTTGACCCACAGTGCTGTCTGCCAAACGACCGAGTTTCAGACTGAAAACACCATCGTTTTCGTCAATGTGAAGTTTAAAGCCTTTGTTAATGGTAAACACCTTACCGTTTGCCCGATAAGTGGCGGTAAATACTTTTACGTCATCGACGTATCCAACTTCTTTTTGACCAAAGCAGAATTCCAACGGGTCCAGTTCAAGGTCTTCTGAGGCGACCTGTACGTCAATCCGTTGCGATCGGCTATAGTCCGTTGTTAGAATGGCCTTAAAAAAATGAGATGTATTTTCAATTACCATAACCGAGAATTTGCCATCGTGTACTTCGAGTGTCATATCACCGTCCATAACCACTCTGATGTTCTCTACGTTTTCACCTGAACAACCAAGAATTTCACCGGTCATCGTCACCATTTTAGGGAAATTCTCATTGGGAATTACAATGTCAGAAATTTCTCCTGATTCAGGAATTGTAATAGTAGTAGTGTACGGTTCCATTTCATAAAGAGAGGATGAGACCTCAACCTCGACGGGTACGTTTACCGGCATAAGTCCATGGAACCGGCCTTGAGAACAGGTTGCGCCTCTTCGGGTGCCTGCCCCTGGTGCGGTCATGTTAATATGGGCATAGTCCAGCGGGTTCCCATTGGTAAGAACTATACGTCCTGAAGCCTCGGTCGCATCAATTTTTATATCCCAGTTCCAAAAGGAAAAGTGATTTACTTCTCCAATGTAGTAATCGCCTACTTTTTTCGCTTCTCCGTCTTCAACCCAATAACCTCCATCTTCGTCAAAATGCCATAGTGGAATGGTTTGCGGGGCTATACCTCGAAGTTGCGGAGGAATGGGCATGGAAAGTTCAGCAGTGTTCCCACCAGCCAGTTGAAGTGGTCTTCCCGCGCCATCGGTAAGTTCTACGGCAACCATTCCGTAGGTAGCGAGCAAGGATTCCCCGTCTTCGCCAACACCGCGCAAACTGCCTGGCATTTCATTGGCCAGGTTATCTCCCAGTGGGTCAATGTATTTGGCAGAAACTTCCACCGTGCCCGAATAAGGTTGTCCATCTGAGGTTTTGAATCCGGCACCCATTTCAAGATCGATTCCTTCGAATTTCAAACTTCCACCTTCATCCGATTTTACTGTACCGATTCTCTTTTTATTGAGAAGTTGTATTTCTACCCGGTTTATTCCTTCAGTAGGATAGAAGCTTCTGCTTCCTAGAAAGAAGCCCGATTTTTCAACAGTTACATAGGCATGTTTGGCATAAACATCTGCATCGAAGAAACTGAAAAAACCGTTTTCGTCGGTTTGTATGTGTTCATCAAAAAGGGAAACTCGGGCGTCGGTTACCGGATTGCCCTGGGCATCGGTCACAATACCGGTTACGGTACGTTGAATCTTGCTACCAACTTCAATTTCAAATGAAGGTTTCGTAGTCGGTTCGTAGTCGGTTCGTAGTCGGTACAGTTGGTTAGAATAAGTACAGAAAACAGAAATAATAATGGGCCAACAGTGAGATTTGGTTTTTTCATAATGTGCTACTAGGGTAGACCCAAGGTACATAATTTGGTTGCCAAAAAAAATGACGAAATGCAGTGTCAGGTTTTCATGCAATCCGTCTTAACCCTTATAAAACCTGGGAATGTTGAGTAAATCGTCGTTGAAAGATTGCAAGTGTGTGACAATTTCCTGCGTGATAGATGACAAACAAAAACAACCTTTAGGCCATGTCCATCGTACACCTGACACTTAAAATAAAAAAGTAACTAGCGACTTTTTGGGGTGTACTCAATCACAAGAGGTGCACTTACGTTCCACTTTTTGTCATATGCAGTCACAAAGTAAGTATACGACCCCGACGATTTTACGTGTTGGTCAAGATAGATCATCTCTCCTGATGTATGTTCTTTGACCAATTGCACAAGGTCAGACCCTTTCTTTTTGCGTTCAATGAGGTAGCCCGATACGTTGGCACTTTTTGACGCGGTCCAACGTATAAAAATGCCACCAGATGAATCGATTGCCTGTCCATTGGTCGGAGAAATAAGAGAAAACTCAGGTACATACGACAGGGTGTGCGATTCGCTTTTAGCACTTTCGTTGTTGTCGAAGTCGGATGAGCTCACGCTATAGGTATAGTCTCCTGCCTGGCTCAGTGTATCGGTTAATGAGTTGGTGGAAAGGGTTTTGTGTTTGATCAACGCTCCATTTCCTGTTTTTCGGAACACTGAATATTCCTTAAAATCGTCTTCCAGATTTGGGGTCCACCTTAAACGAACCACGGAGTCGGTAAGCATAACATAGGTGATGCCCGGGGTACGTGGCGGAATGTCATCGGGTCGGCGGAGCCGAATGGGCTCAGAACCTTTACTCCGGTTGTAACTGTTGTCTATGGCGTATACCACATAACGGTAAGCCGATTGGGATTTACGGCCCAGGTTTTCGGAGAAGCTTGTAATGGCAAGAGGCTTGGATGTTAGCAGGAAGTTGTTTGTTCCCGAGTCGCCCGTAAACCGTTCTATTTCGTATCCAAGAATATCCGATTCCGGGTTTTTGTTCCAGGTAATGCTCACTGCACCTTCCTTGCTAACCGTACCTTTTACCCCGGTTGGCGGATTTGGCGGAGTGTTGTCGGCCAGCATAAATGAAATCGTGTCTGTAGTGAATGTGTCGCGGGTGTTAAAGGTTCGCACAAAGTAATAGTATAACTGACCTTCCTCTGCAGTTCGGTCGTAATACGAAAAGTCGTTAAACTCAAGTCTTGACGATGGTGGGTATACCGTGGTATAGTCACCAAACCGATCCGTGCTTCTTGCTACTTCAAAAGCCTGTTTGTTAATCGTAGAATCCCAGGTGAGGTGAGTAACTCCGAGTTCCCCTGATGCTTGCAGGTTTATTACCGGGTCCAATTCCGAATCTTCCGTAAGTGTTACCTTGATTACCTCGCTGGGTTCACTTTCAAGTCCAAAAACCGAGTAGTAGGTCACATAATAATAATAGGTCCCATTGTTGAGATAGTCGTCTACATAGACGTCGTCTTCATTCTCTTCTCCAATAGCTTCAAAAACAATGCCGGTAGAATTAACCCGGTTGAATGGGCCGAGAAGCCGTGGGCTTCGATAGACATAAAATCCGACAATAGACGGGTCGTTTGAGGAGTAGGCATCCCAGCGAAGTGTTACGGAACCGTTTTGTGCTGTGGCAGTTGTATTGGCCGGTGGCGAAATGGTTTGAGATGAGGCCAATGGTACGCTAAAAACTGCTATTTCGGTTTCATCCCGGCCTGTTAAGTATACCAGTTTGAGTTTGAGCGTGCCGCTGAATGATTTGGCATCAAGCTTAACGTACTCGCCCATAGCCTCGGCCATTTCAACATTGAGAACGGTTAAGGCTCCAAAGAACTGGTAAGCCTCCTCGTTTGCGATAAGTTCTTCATAAAGTTTATCGGTAAAGTCGCTTTCTGCCGACCTGGCACCTGCCAGCTTCAAAAACAGGTCTGATTTAGCACCAACTGTTTTTTTGATTTGTCCATTGTTTACCAATCGTTTGGTATCCTGTACTTTTTTCCATTTTCCGTTGTCGTCGCGATAAATACGGTACCCGGTGATGTCTTTGCTCGGAATGCCTTGCCACCGCACATGAACAGCTGAGCCGTCAAAGAAACTCAACACCTTAGGAGGTTCTTGCGCTAAACCACTACCTGCCCACACAATGGACACCAGGAATAGGACGATATATTTATGTATCAGCTTCAAATCGAAGTACTATAGTCTACCTTAATTTCTTTTTTGCCTTTGTACCACAGCACCTTGTACGACGCAGAGGCTGTTCCTTTAATGCTCACCTCAGCTGGAGATATCTTAAGCTCGGAATTGCGAATTGAAACGCGGCCAGACATAACGTCGAAACTCTTATCAAAGGCGTCTACATTTACATCCCAGTTTCCGGCAAGTGACGGACGGGCAGTGCCAGTGGTGGTTTTATACAGGTATTGTAAATCCAAGCGGGCATCGAGGTCAAAACTAGCCTTAAGTGTACCAAAGCCCAGTGGAACTTCCTTGGTTACATCGTAATACAGTCGACCCTTCATATGGACCTTTGTTTCAGAAATGACCATTGAGGCATTTGCTTTTACAACTTCGAAGATCGACGCTTTTACGTTTTCCGTCCAAACGTAGTTTCCGCGTTTTGGTGGATAGGCGAAGTTCACTTTGCCACGCCCAAGGAAGATCTTTCCTTTGGCATCCGTTAAACCGATGAATGCCGCTATATAGCCATCTACTTTGGGTGTATTGTTTACGTAACGTACATTAATCTGCCCTTGTCCGTAAAGTGATTCTTGTTTGGTGAGTGCCCACGCTTTTCCAAACAGGCTGAAATTGCCAGAAACATATGTCATTTGCATTTCACCGGCAATTACCTCTCCGGTAGGAGCGTTACCAACACCTACGAGTGCTTTTAAGGCAAAGCCACCATCTTTGAGAGGACTTCCTTTCTGACTGCCAATAGGCGGAGCATAGTTATATCCAACACCTCCTCCGAATTTCAGGAATGAAAACCCGGTTTGAGCAATTGGGATGGCCACGGAAGCTCCAATCTCACCGTACCAGTAGTTAAACGACTTGTCTTTCGAAATCTTCTGATTACCCACAACAATGTAGCCTTTTAGGCCTTTGTTGAACTTTTTAATTAAGACATCAAACCCACCTTCAAATTTTGAATTGGCGTAGGTGAAGTCGCCTTTGAAGTTTACAGGGCCCTTGTCGAAGTCTATTTTAAGTTTCTCGAACGTGAGTGAAGGGCCGGGTTTGAGTTTTGCCTTTGCATCAATAGCCAGGATACCTTTAAAGTCTACCTTGCCATCAAAATTCATGGAGTAGTCGTTTCGATCTTTAAACTTAAAGCCCAGGGTTTTGAGGTTCATGGTAAACCCACCACCAATGGTAATGTCTTTTTCCACAGAAATTGATTCCGCTTCAACCTCTCCGTTCGATTTAAGAACGAAACCTTCTATTTTGATGTCTCCAAACTTAGTGGAATTAATAAGGGCACTTAGTTCGAGTGTACCAATGGACTTATCGAAGTCGTATTCCAGTTTGGCTTTTTTAAGCAAGAAGGTGGTTTTGAACTGTGGTAATTGAATGGGTTTATCCGTTTTGAGCTCTCCGGCAAACTTGTCTTTGGATGAGGTAATGCCTATGCCAATGTTACCCTCCATTGGGCTTGGTAAAATCATTTCTCCGTTGAAACTTCCTTCCTTTAATTCGCTTCGATCGAATTTGACCTTAACTTCATTAACACGGAGTTCGTATCCCGAGAAACCCATGGACAGAAGTTGCCCCTTCGTTTCAATGCTTCCACCGAAACCTTCTTTTGATATATAAAAATCTTCTACCGAAATAGTCGTTGGGTCGTCTACGCCCTCTCGGTTGAACGACTTTGGCAGTTCGAGCTCTGCTTTTTGAATCACAATACCATAGAACGCACCTTTATAAGCAATTACGTCTTTCGACCGATCGCTGTGCATGTCAAGTACCACACTTGCTCCTTTTTTCAGTTTAAAATCTTTGACTTCTATTTCCGGTAGGTTTGAAAGTTTGCCGAGAAAGTTACCAGCCGGGTCTATTTCTGCTTCGAAATTCACGGCTTCTTCCAACTTCTCGTGCTTTACTTTACCCGCAAGAACACCACCTGAACCCGCAGTAACACCAAAGGATGCGATGGTAAAATCAAAGCTGCTTAGGGCCGTGAACTTTATGCCATCTGTGCTTTCGTAGATCACTTTCCCTTTGGTTGCTACGAGGTCTTCACCTTTTTTCTCAACTTCAACGTCTTCTATTTTGAGTTCGAGCTTTTTAAGTACGTTTAGTACTTCTAGATCGGAGGAGAGCCCATCAATAGCCAGAGTACCTTTACCTTTAATTGCCTGGCCAGGGCTTACTTCTTTCTGAAGTTCGATAACAAACATGCTTGCTGCACTTCCGATTTTGAATTTCTTAATCTTTTCGGTGTCGATTTTACCTTCGGCCTCGTGTTCTTCAGAAATCTCCTTGTATTTATCTGGAGTTGTTGATGTAACGCTAAACTGTTTGTTGTCGGGTGCATCCTTTAATTGGGTAAAGGCAATGCCAAACTCTCCCGTTGTTTCTTTGGCCGGGTCGGCTTTTGCTTTTCCTTCCGATTTGAACTTGAGTTCTATGTTTTTGGCAAATTCTTTATCGTGGTTTTGAGTACCAAAAATGAGCCAATTCCCTTTGTTTTTGGTATCGATCAGTTTTAAAGCGGCATCTGCAGAGGCCGATCCACTTTTCATCATTCGTATGGCCTGATCGAGGGATTTCTTATTGACCTGATAAGCCAACATGCGATAGTTGTGGAGTAGGGGAGACTCAGCTTCGAATTTCTCTTCTTGTACCACCGTACCTCCACGTTTCCATTGTACGGTTATTTCGAACTTGCCATAGCCTTTGCCAAAGTGGAAGTAGGTTTCTTCCAGATAGCCAAGTCCAACCGTTTTTTTGTCAACTGTGGTGGATCCGTTTTCGTCAAAACCAAATTTTTCAGCATCGCCATAAGTTTTGGAAACTTTCAGATGAATGACTTCACCTGTCAATCCGGTATGGTCTCCGCGAACTACACGGGTTTTAACGAGTGCTTTTCCGTTCGGGGAACCTTTGAGTGTGGATTTGGTTGTTTCAATCATTACACCGGCCTGAACTTGATGCTCGCTCTTTCCCTTGGCTTCATCGTCTTCATAAATAACATCGGCATCGTACTTAGCCGATATCAATTGGTTTTCTGATTTTTTATCCTTTGCCACGTCCTGAGGTTCCCATAAGAATTGGGGTAGGGTAGAGCTGGTAGCAGCACCAACTATTTTAGAAGCTTTGAAGGTTGTGGTTCCAACATCAACAATGGTGTCCATCAAACCTGCAACCGACATACAGAAATCTTCGTCCTCTTCTTCTTCCTCAGGAGTCTCGCCACCTTCATCTACAGTATATCCTTCCCCATCCCTTGT
>JAEPQQ010000046.1 GCA_017640445.1 Bacteroidia bacterium
CAGCGGGTTACAAAACTTATAGCCTAGCACAATGAAAAAGCTTTTCAAGACCATTGTTCTTATTGCCCTAACTACAGCCGCCCTCCTGGGAGGTGTGTTGCTGTTCATCCACTTTTATACAGGTCATGGTGATGAACTTGTAGAAGTACCCCAAGTAGAAGAAATGCGCATCGATAAAGCGGTGCGGGTTTTGGAAGATGGAGGGTTCGACTATGAAATTACCGATACGGTGTATCGCGATGGAATCAAATTATCTTCCATTATTGATCAGAACCCGGAGGCAGGTTTTAAGGTTAAACAGGGCAGAAAAGTCTACCTGGTGTTAAACTCCAATGTGATTCCCGATGTGGATATGCCCGACCTCGCTGGAAAGGCCTCTTACAACCAGGCGTTACGGATTCTTGAGAACCGGGGCTTGAAAGTTGCAAAGAAAATTGAGATGCCGATGGAGGAGATTAAAGATCCTGATAGTGAGCCGGTTATAGGTCAGAAATACGCTGGGAGAGACGAGGATATAGCGCCTGGAACCCGAATCAAACGTAACTCTTCCGTTGATTTGGTCGTAGGTATTATGATTGACCGTGATCTCGAAGAACTAGAGGCAGAACTGGAGGGAGATGAAGGCGAAACACCCAAATTTCCACCAGATGATTGATAACCAACTCATGAAAACACCAGAAACCAAACCACCCAGAAAATTACAATTTCCTTATAATTCAATGAACGTAAGCAACCTTCACCGTAGGTGAAGCGTCTTATCTTTGTTGTGTTCTCCCTATGACCCGACTAAAAACCATATTTACCATACTTGCTCTTGCATTGGGCGAACTTGCCTATGGGCAGCTTACGTCCAAATTTTCGGCAGACACAACCAGTGGTTGTACGCCTGTAACGGTTCAGTTTAAAGACCAAAGTGCCGGAAGTGTTTCCTCGTATTACTGGACGTTTGGCAATGGAAATACTTCTACCAAAAAGAATCCTTCCGCCATCTTTTATAAACCAGGTGTTTACACCGTAAGCCTGAAGGTGACGGATGCCTCGGGCAAAAGTGATACGCGAACCGAAACGGCTTACATTGAGGTTTTTGCCCTACCCAAAGCAGATTTTTCACCTCTGAAGAAATCGGGATGTGCACCTCTCGACGTACCATTTACAAATTCATCTACCAAGGGAAGCGGAGGAATTGATCGGGTAACCTGGGACTTTGGAGACGGGAATACGCTTATTTCCAAAACGGGTTTTCACCGATACAAGGTTGCCGGACTGTATTCGGTCTCGTTGCTTGTGGTGGATTCAAACAAGTGTAAAGACAAGATCACAAAGAAAGACCTGATCGATGTATGGCCGGTTCCGGAGGTCGATTTTGAAGCGGATGAAACGTATAGCTGCCAACCACCTCTCGATGTAAAATTTACCAATCGGTCGAAAAAGAACTCGGGAGACACTTATCACTGGGATTTTGGTGACGGGAAGACATCCACGAATGAAAACCCGGATCATACATTTTCCAAAACAGGAAGTTATACGGTTAAACTAACGGTTACCAATAGCAAGGGCTGTAAGACTACAAAAACCATGAAATCGTATATCAACATAAACCCTCTGAAGGTTGACTTTGATATCAGCGATTTTGACGGTTGTGCGCCCTTAGACGTGGCGTTCACCAATAAGACAACTCCAGCAGTATCTGGGCTAACGTATAAGTGGGACCTTGGCAACGGGCAAACTGCCCAAACCAAAAACGTTGGAATTACCTACGATAACCCTGGAACATACACCATTAGCCTATCTGTTTCAAAGAATGGTAAATGTGGCCAAAAGAAGACGTTGGCCAATGCAGTGAATGTGAAACCGAGCCCAAAGCCTGAAATCAAACTAAGTGATTCTACGTCGTGTAAGCTGCCGTTTGTTGTGGATGTGGA
Source organism: Bacteroidia bacterium (assembly GCA_017640445.1). Classification (GTDB taxonomy): domain Bacteria; phylum Bacteroidota; class Bacteroidia; order NS11-12g; family UBA9320; genus UBA987. The sequence continues at coordinate 1,923 of JAEPQQ010000046.1, forward strand.
AGACGTTGGAACCGGGGCGTCGTCCTGGACATGGTATCTCAACGGAGTAACCAGAAGCTCAGGAAAGAAAACACAAATTACGATATCGAGTTATGGAGAGCACGTCATTGGTATGCAAGCCTCTAATACCTACGGTTGCTCATCGGATACCATAAGGCGACTACTTCGTGCAGAACCCATTGAAGTTACCATTACTCCTGACACTTCAGGCTGCGTTCCGCTGACGGTCACTTTTAAGAATACTTCCAACCTGAAAGGTAAGAAGATAACGAAGCAGGAGTGGAGTTTTGGCGACGGAGCAACCAAAACCATCAATGGAGATTCGCCGCTCACGGCATCACACACGTACAATTCAGACGGAGTGTATTCGGCCAGCCTTACGGTAACGACCAGCGAGGGGTGTGTTGGAACTGCTGCGGTGGAAGTAAAGGTAGGGAAGAAGGTAGAGCCAAAGATTGAACCTGGTTTAGATACGTTTTGTAACGCACAGGATGGTCGGATATTAAACTTTATTGATTCCAAGTATAAAGATTCGCTGGATGCGGTTCATTGGTCGCTCATACCTAAGACCGGAAAGACTGGAATCGATCGAACTGTACAGAGGCCTCTTTTTCCGGTAAACTGGGATTTTATATTTAGCATACAGGAACAGGATACTGGGTACTACGATGTACGGTTAATAACGGAAGACAGGGGCTGTAAGGATACTACTATTTTACGCGATCGTATTTATGTTTCGCCTCCAATAGCAAAGCTCACGCCTTTGCATGATACATGTGCCAACGACATTATGATCCTGGCCAACCGATCGGAACATTACGACAGCATTAATTGGGTGGTAAACAACTCAGTACACTTGGATACGCTAATTCGAATTGGTACGGATACGGCGAAGGTGGCCTGGTTACGTGCATACAATCATACATCGGGTTGTATTGATTCGGTTCCGTTTCAGTTTGTGCCAAAAGAAACCTTCGACGAAGGGTTCTCGTCTACAGGCGAGTTATGTGCACCAACCACGTTCCAGTTTGTGGGATACGCCCATGAGTCGTTTGTCGCTCATTTGTGGGTGATCAACAAGACCGACAGCTTTTTTGGCAGGTTTTTAACATTACCAATGGATCAACCGGGTAGTTATACCATTTACCATGAGGTTAAGGATACTTCAAAAACCGGAGGTTGTGCTAAGGTGACCGAGAAAGTTATTGACGTGACGGGTCCCACTGTTTCAGGTAGTATTGAAGGTACGGCGGGTTGTGGCCCCATTGACGTCAAGCTAAAAACCACATCTGATCCCAAGGATTTTGCCCAACTTTTCTGGACGGTTGGTAGCGATACATTCCGGGTTAAGTCTGCCGGGTCACAAACGATTGAACTTTATAAACCAGGCCCGGATGATGGCAAATGGCCCATAACACTAATTGGGGTTGATTCGAATGGTTGTCGTGGATCGGAGAAGTTTGATATCGAAGTGTATGGAACAAAGAATGCCGAGCTCAAGATAAGTCGTTTTGAAGATTGTTCTGGGCGAAAGTTCATTTTCTCACCTAAGTTCAACACACCCGTTGACGATGAAAATTGGACGTACAAGTGGGATATGGGTGATGGCTCAGGAACCTCCGACCTTAAGGTGGTTAACTACACTTTTGCGAAAGCCGGAAAATACGCCGTAAAGGTTTTCATTACGGACGAAAAAGGCTGCGTGACCCGTCTTCAGGATACAGTGGATATGGAAGAGGAAGTGTTAACCGCACGGTTTTTCGCCGACAGCCTGATAAAAGACTGCCCTCCGCTACATGTTGGATTTGAGGATCGATCTACTGTTAACAACCTTAGGAAAATTGTAAAGTGGGAGTGGTACTTTGGAGATGGAACGACGTCGCAGGAGCGCTATCCCAGTAAGCTGTATCTGGTCGCTGGCAATTTTGATGTGTCGCTAAAGGTTACGGACGAATGGGGGTGTAAGGATTCGTTTACATATCCATCGTTTGTATTGGTGAACGGTCCAAAGGGTAGCTATGTTTTTGATAAGACCGAAGGCTGCGTACCGCTCGATGTAACCTTTACCGCAGATACGTCGAATTGCACAGGCTTTACCTGGGATTTTGGAGATGGTAATGTATTAAAGAACCAACTTACCTATACGCACACCTACCACGATACCGGACGGTTTATTCCTCTGCTAACGCTGGCAGATACATTTGGTTGTACCTATACCCATCCACCAATCGATACCATTTATGTGTATCCGAATCCTAAGCCTGACTTCACTTTGTCTCGCCCGTGCCCGGGTGTCCCAACCGATTTTACTAATATGAGTTGGCCGTCTGGAGCACTTTCTAGCAGTAATTGGGAGTTTGGTGATGGTGAAACGAGCGATGATTTTAATCCTCAGCATATCTACACCAAGGGGGGAGTTTTCCCGGTTAAGCTAACTGTTGCAACGCTGAAAGGATGTGTTGGAGATACTACAAAAAACATAGTAATTAAGAACATTGTGGCCGACTTTACCACGTCAAAGAGTGAGGTTTGTTTAGGAAGCGAAATCGATGTGGTTAGCACGTCTGCATCCGATACCAGTTTGGTGTCGTGGGATTGGACATTCAATGATACCATCCATTTTTCCGGGCCAGACCCAAGCCTGACCTTCTCACACGTGGGACCGGTTCAGGTTCGCCTAATTGTGGAAGATGCCATTGGGTGTACGGATACCTTAAAAAGTTCAACCCTACTTACCGTGGGAGACACCGTGCCGCCATTGCCTACGTCTATGCTTCGTGTAAGTGTAACTAACAACGGTCAATATTTGGTAGACTATAAGCCGAGTACGATAAAAGACTTTAAGAGTTACCTTATTTATCACAATGATGGGCTGGTAGGCGAGGTAGACGATCGAGATCAAACACGTTATCTGGTAAACGGTGTAAATACACTGCACAATGTGTATTGTGCCAAGGTAGCCGTTCGAAATGCATGTGGTTTGATAAGTGAGCAACTTATTGATAGTAATGACTGTACGGTAGAGGTCTCGGCCAAAGGTGAGGTTAATCAAAGCCGGTTGAATTGGAACCACTATTATGGCTGGCAGGATGTAGAAACCTATTACGTTTATCGGGAGGAAGATGGAAATCCCGGGAACTTCCTTTTACTTGACTCTGTTCCGGGGAACACGCTCGAATACGTAGACACAAATATCTTGTGTTACCGAACTCATCGATATAAGATTCTTGCAAAAGAGTATCAGGGAAATGGTCAGGTGAGCTGGAGTGATACCTGCGAGGCTACACCTATATATATTAATTCGTTACCACCTAATGAGCTTGTGCGAGCAACGGTTCAGCACGATGAGTATGTTCGGATAGAATGGTTACCAACGCCCTATTCCAAAATGCCGATTGATCACTATGTCCTTGAAAAGTCGTTTGACGGTGTAGACTATCGATATCTGTCTTCCACGTCGTCTCAGGATGATCTGGTTGCCGAAGACCGACTGGTAGAGGTAGACAGTCAATCGTACTATTATCGGGTTAGAGCGGTGGATGTGTGTAAAGACGAAAGCCCGTACAGCAATTTGGCAAAAACCATACTGTTAAAGGCAGATACGGGTAAGTTCCAACGCCCATATCTGACCTGGAGTACGTACAAAGGGTGGGATGTAGGTGTTGACAAATATGAGATTCAGCGAAAAGAAGAAGATGGCAGCTTTTTCTCTCTGGGGTACACCGATTCAGGCGATGATACTACGTATTACGATCGAAAGACTGCTTTGAATGAGCGGCCACATTTTTGTTACCGGGTGATTGGACACAAGGTTACGGAGGCCAATGAGGATCAGATAGTCAGTATCTCCAATGAAGATTGTATCGACGTTCATAGCTGGTTGTATGTGCCGAACGCCTTTTCTCCAAATGGAGATGGACTAAACGATTATTTCCTTACTCCGGGTTGGTATATAAAAGAGTACCACATAAGCATCTATACCCGATGGGGTGAAAAGATTTTTGAAAGCGAGTCGATGTATCGGAACTGGCATGGTGATTACAAAGGTGAAATAGTAGAAAACGAGGCCTATTTGTATATAATTGAGACAATTGGCATTGATGGTATCAAACGAAATTACAAAGGAACGGTTACGGTTTTGAGGTAGCTTTGTCTTCTGTAAAACAGTTTTTGTCTGTCACCTCTGCGTCTTATTCTTATTTGAATAAATTTGCCGCAATATGCGTGGTTTTAAGCGCGTTGGATTACAAAACTGAATACACACAATGTTTGTAAAACGAATAGGAATCACTGGCACATTTTTTTTGTGTGCTGTTTCCGTGTTTGCTCAAATCGGTTTGAAGCCGCTTAACAGTAACCCGGTTATACAATCGTACCTCAAGGCAAACCCTGATTATCGGTGGAATGCGACCGCGAAACATGGAAAGTGGGGGACACCCGATACATTAGCCCTGCCATTTTTCGACGACTTTACCAGTACACTGATGTATCCTGATTCAAGTAATTGGCAGGATAACCAGGTATATGTTAACCGAGATTTTGCGATACGACCTCCAAGCTATGGCGTGGCTACGTTCGATTATCTGGATGAGACGGGCAAACCGTATTCTTCCATTGAGTCTGAATTTGTTGATAATGGAGATACCCTTACGTCTCAGTACATCAATTTGGGAGCACCCACGGTTCCCGGCGATTCCCTCTACTTAAGTTTTTTCTATCAGCCAAGGGGACGGGGAGACTTTATAACCGAAAACGATTCGTTGAAACTCCTTTTTAGAGATAATACAGGTGCTTGGAGACGAGTTTGGGGTGTTAGAGGTACCTCTAACTACGATTTTCAGCAAGTGTTGATACCCATAACCGACGCTCGATACTTTCACACTGGTTTTCAGTTTCGATTTACTACCATTACCCACCGTTGGGGAAACAACAATCACTGGCATGTTGATTATGTTTACCTCGACCGGAATCGAACCTTTGATGCAACTGCTTATGACGACCTTGCCATCCAAACCAGGCCTACGTCGTTGTTTAAGGATTTTTACTCTTTGCCTTACGACCACTTTCTGGCGGATCAGTCACAGGCTGCGGATACTTTTTATTTCCGGGTGTCTAATTTGGACACAACCGAGACCAATGCTCAGGTAAGGCATATCGAATACTCGGGAAGTGACGTGTTGGTTAAAACCTTGTTTGTAGATAACAACGTGGACGTGGAAGCCCAGGAAAGCGCTCGCCGTCGGGTTTCAAAATACAGTTTTAACAGCCTTTCAGGCGACTACCCAATTACCATTAGTAGAAGATTTCATACAAAGGAATCGGGAGTTAGCGATATAACCTTGTTTCAGGCCAACGATTCGCTTGAGGTGGACAACGTGTTTACCCGACATTATGCGTATGATGATGGTACGGCGGAATCAGGCTTTGGTTTCAATGATTTGAAATCGGATGAAGGTTGGATTGTGGTAGAATTCGACTTAAAGAAGGCGGATACGCTTCGCGCAGTTGATATTTTGATTACCTATAACACGCAAGACGTTTCCAATCAGCGTTTTGACTTTCAGATCTGGCAGGATATTGCCTTTAACGGAGGTTCAGACGTTCTCCTGTATGAAAAAGATTTTCGGGTACGGGATATTTACGATAGTTCAACCAATCGTGGTTTCTATACCATAGGTTTAGATAGTGTTATCCCGCTTCCAGCTGGCAAATTCTATGTAGGATGGCACCAGGACAGAGAGTATAACCTAACCCTGGGTTTTGATAAGAACAATGGTTACATCGCAAACGATTCTCAAATGAATACCCATATTTATTTCAACATTGGTACCGGATGGATACAAAATGAGAATAAGGCATTGGTTGGCGCTCCTATGATTCGTCCAATTGTGGGTGATGAGAACCCATTTAATGTAAGTGTTGAGAACGTTGAGGCAATCAACAACCCATTGGTGTATCCCAACCCTACCAGCGGAAAGCTGTTTCTTCCATATGAAACAGACCACGTAATAGTTCGTGATATGATGGGAAAACAAATGAGTTTTCAACGTGTTGATGATAATCAGATCGATATCAGTAACTTGGTGGCCGGAATTTATTTCGTAGAAATCATAACAAAACAAAAACAGCGGGCATCCGCTAAACTAATAAAACGATAAAGCAAGAAATGACTGGAGACATTACAGTAGCAGAATTGAAGGAGCGTCTCGACGCAGGTGAAGAATTGAATATTATTGATGTACGAGAGTCGTGGGAATACGAAGAGGCCAATATCAATGGCAAGCTGATCCCACTTGGTGAGCTTCAAGGAGCGATCGACGACCTTGAAGATATTCGAGAACAAGAAATCATTGTACACTGTCGTTCTGGTGCACGAAGTGCAGCAGCGGTGGACTACATGACAAAACAAGGCTTTACCAATGCACGCAATTTAACAGGCGGCATTCTGGCCTGGCAAGAACTAAACGCATAACATGCGTATCCGACGCTCGGTTTGGGTGCTTGGGGGGCTGTTCATTACAATTGCCTGTTTAACCCAGTTTTGCACTACACCGAGTACTCCTTCTGAAAACCAATCGTTATACCTCAATCACGGTGATTCGGCCCATTATGTAGGGCTTGAAACTTGTGCAGAGTGCCACATCGACAAAGCTCAAACCTTTGTCCACACCGGGATGGGTATGAGTTTTGATACGGTTTCACGTACTAAGAGCAGTGCAAACCTCGAAACACGGCATGTTCTTTATGACAGCTTTCTGGATTTACATTATTATCCTTACTGGAAGGAAAATGAACTGTGGCTCAAAGAATTTAGGCTGGAACAAAAAGACACCGTTTATATTCGGGAAGAACGCATTTCGTACATAATTGGATCGGGGCAGCATACCAACAGCCATTTGATTCGAAAGGGCGATTATATTGTTCAGGCACCCTTTACCTGGTATGCGCAAAAGAAGCAACTCGATTTTCCTCCAGGTTTTGAAAATGGAGCTAATTCCAGATTTCGACGTGTTATTGATGAGGAATGTATGAGCTGTCACAATGGTTTACCAGAGATGAAAGTAGGCAGTGACCGTGCTTTTGTTTCGGTACCCAAGGGCATCGACTGTGAGCGTTGTCACGGACCGGGTAGCATCCACGTCGATCGGCGGCGGTTGGGATTAGAGCCTGATGGCGATGTGGACTATTCCATTGTTAATCCCTCGAAATTGTCGTGGGAACGACAGATAGACGTATGTCAACGTTGTCATTTGCAAGGAAACAATGTATTGAAACCAGGAAAGACGTTTCATGATTTTAGACCGGGAATGGTGCTGGCTGATGTCTTCGAGATCTATTTACCCCAATACAGTGGTGAGGATGAGCAGCTCTTTAATATGGCCAATCATGCCGACCGATTTCAGAACAGCAAGTGTTTTTTAGCAACCAACCGCAAGGACAAAGGTGCTCAATTCACCTGCATAACCTGCCATAACCCGCACGTTAGTGTTAAGGAAACGGAGACCAAGGTCTTTAATAGTACATGTGTTAAGTGCCATTCAGACGCCAGTTCGTGTACGGAAACATTAGCGGCAAGAACTGCGGTGTCGAATAACTGTGTGCATTGCCATATGCCTGTTTCCGGTACCGAAGACATCCCACATGTAACGGTTCACGATCATAAAATTGGTATTTACAAAGACGGTACGCCCAAGAATAATGGAGAAGTTGTTGGGTTGTACAGTGTGAACAACCCGAGCCCTCAGACGCGTACGTTGATCGAGGCCTATCTCACTTACTTTGAGAAATTTGACCCCTTACCCGTGTATCAGCAAAAGGCGGAAGAACTCTTAAAACAAGAAGAATACCCCGAACTGAAGATTCATCTGCTCTACCAAAAACAAAGTTGGAGAGAGTTAACAGAGTATATCGAGAGAAAAAGTATAGAAGAGGTCAAGGGAATTACCTGTTATCGAGTTGGTAAGGCTTATCAGTATGCTGGAAACGTTCCTAAGGCAATTGAGTGGCTACGTCTGGCCGTGCTTAAAGAACCAACCAGATTTGAATACAAAAGCGAGTTGGGTTCCGTTCTTATGCAGAACAATCAGTGGAATCAGGCAGAAGACGTCTTACTGGCGTGTGAGAAGCAGTTCAATGAGTATAATCCAACCTTGAATAACCTGGGTTTTCTGTACCTGAATATGGGAAAATTTGCACAGGCAAAGTCATATTTGAATCAATCGCTAAAATACGATCCAGACAACGTCAATGCCCTGGAAAACATGGTGTTACTTTATTCGAAACTTGGAGATAAGGAGTCGGAGTTACGTTGGTTGAAGATGTTGTTAAAGGTTAATCCACAACATCAGGCAGCTCAATCGAGGCTTAATGTGTTGAGAAGTTCTTAGAGAATTGGAAGTAATGTATCTTTGTGCAAAATAGGTTGACATGGCAATTATCATCACAGATGAATGCATTAACTGCGGGGCCTGCGAGCCAGAATGCCCTAATAATGCAATATATGAGGCAGGAGCGGAGTGGGCTATCGCTGATGGCACCGGTGTAGTTGGAAGCTATACACTCGAAGATGGCAGTAAAACAGAGGCGGAAACGGAACATCAGCCTATTTCCGATGAAGTGTACTTCATTGTTCCGGATAAATGTACTGAATGTCAGGGGTTCCACGAAGAACCTCAGTGTGCAGCTGTTTGCCCGGTGGATTGCTGTGTGCCAGACCCCGATCGTGAGGAGTCGGAAGAAGAACTTCTTGAACGTAAAGAACGATTACACCTGTAATGTCTGAAAAAGGCCAGTGTTTGCTCGCCTGTATTCCGGTTCGTGCCGATGGTAAAAGCCAGGCCGAAATGGTTACCCAGTTGCTATATGGCGAAACCTATACCGTACTGGCAAAGAATTCGGATTGGGTTCATGTAAAAATGGATTACGACGGATATGAAGGTTGGATCAGTGCCAATCAGCACGCGCCAGTAGCGTTTAAGGCAGAAGACGTTCAGAAACACACCACATTTGTAGAATTTGATAGCTGGATACTTCCAATGGGTAGTGAAATTGGTGAATGGGATCAGGGAGATGACCTTCCCATTGAAGCATTGGCCAGCTTGTTTATAGGTAGCCCGTACCTATGGGGTGGCCGAACATTTATGGGCATCGATTGCTCCGGTTTTATGCAAGTGATTCACAAGGCCATTAGTGTTAAGCTTCCAAGAGATGCTTCTCAGCAGGTTCTTGAGGGAGAGAACGTGGAGCTGGGCAGTCAGCAAAAAGGGGATCTTGCCTTTTTTAAATCCAAGTCCGGGAAAGTGACACACGTAGGTTTGATGCTTGATAATGAGACAATTATACACGCTGCTGGTAAGGTTAGAATCGATCAGTTTGAGCCTGAAGGCATTGTAAACGAGGATGGGGTAAAGACCCACGACTTCCATAGTTTTCGACGCTTAAACTATTGAAAAACAGGTAGAAAATCGGACTAGCCGTCATTTGCTTTTCTTTTCAATAATATACATATTGCAAGTCTCGTAAGAAAAGCATCACTATGAGTAAAAACAATGAGGCCTGGGGATCACGGGTCGGTTTGATTCTGGCCATGGCGGGTAACGCCGTTGGGCTGGGAAACTTTCTTAGATTTCCGGTAAAGGCTGTTCAAAACGGTGGCGGAGCATTTATTATTCCGTACCTGGTTTCTTTTTTGCTCATGGGTATACCCCTGCTATGGGTAGAGTGGAGTATGGGCCGATTTGGAGGAAGACACGGAGACCACAGTACTCCATTCATCCTCGACAATATGACCAAGAAGAAGTTCTGGAAGTATTTTGGCGTGTTTGGTATCTTCACCAACATCGGTGTAATGGCATATTATACGTACATCGAGTCGTGGACGCTCACGTATTCCATAAAATCGCTTAAAGGAGATTTCCTCGGAATGGATATTTCTCAGGTGGTTCAAACGTTCGATAACTATGTAGATATGGGGAGCGGCATCAACCTGCCGTGGCTAGCCATTGCTGCATTTCTGGTGACATTAAGTATTAATATCTGGATTCTATCCAGAGGACTTAGCGGAGGTATTGAAAAGGTGGCGAAAATTGCCATGCCAATTTTGATTGCTTTTGGTGCGTTCCTGGCCATAATGGCCATAACCCTTGGAAAGGGAGGAGATTGTGCCGATTGTAATTCACACATTGGAATGGGCTTTCTTTGGAAACCGCAGTGGGATACGATATGGAGTCCGAAGGTGTGGTTAGAAGCTGCCGGACAGATATTCTTTACCCTATCGGTTGGTATGGGAACAATTCAGTGCTATTCGAGTTACCTGAAAAAGAAAGACGATATCGCGCTTAATGCAATGAGTGCCGGGTGGATGAACGGTTTTGTAGAAATCGTGCTCGGCGCTTCCGTTGTTATTCCTATTGCAGTAGGTTATCTCGGTCTTGACTGGGTTAAGGAGAACGCCAACTTCATGATGGCTTTCAAAACCATGCCTTACCTGTTTGATCAATGGGGACCGGTGCTTGCAGTTATTGCAGGTCTTGCTTGGTTTGGTTTGTTGTTTTTTGCTGGTATAACCTCATCGTTAGCAATGGGTACACCATGGATGGGCTTTGTGCAAGACGAGTTTAAGTGGAGCAGGAATAAATCTGCCTGGACACTGGGACTCGTTATTCTGTTTCTTGCGATGCCAACAATCCTGTTCTTTGAATACGGTGTGTTTGACGAATACGATTATTGGACGGGCACGGTTTCGTTGGTTGTTTTTGCCCTAGCTGAGGTGATCCTGTTTGCCTGGGTGTTCGGTATGGATAAGGGGTGGAAGGAGATCAACTACGGCTCTGATATGAAGGTTCCAACGGCGTATAAGTTCATCATTAAATATGTTACGCCGGTATTCATACTCGTTATATTCCTGGCTTCTTTGATCCAGCCTAAAAACAACGATTGGGGTTCTTTATTTACCAGTAGGTATGAATTAGACGGTGGTAGTATAATCGGTAAAATACTACACGTGGGAGAGGCCAATACAGCGTGGATGGTTGATGGTTCGTTAACCTCTGTGTTCTACGTCGATATGTCACGCTTATTGCTGGTATTGACGTTTGTAGGCCTTGGGCTGATGGTTCGATATGCATCTAAATTGAGACAAAAAAACGCGGGATAATGGAAACAAGTGCATTAATAACGATGGTTCTGGTTCAGGTAGCGGTAACGGCTATAACCGGATATTTCTTTTACCGTGTGTTAACGGCTCCTCAACGACCCGAGCCCGATTCATATACGGATAACGATCCTCCTGAAGATACTACAGGTGATCACCTGGTAGATAAATAGCTTCCTAATGAACAACGTAGAAGGAAATTTCAAGATATTATTGATTGCCTCAGAGATCTTGATCCCGGTAATTGTTTTGGTAGGTGCGTACTATATCTTTAAACCTATGATCCAAAAGAACAAGGAAATGTTGGATCAACAGGAGCGCGACGTTTTGGATCGCGAGGAATAAGTTTTATACCTATTTGGTGTCGGGGACGTCGATACCTGGTAGGGCAAACTTAAGATCGCCCAAAAGAATTTTGGCTGGTTTGTAACCGATCATTCGCAACAGAACTACGCCATTCGACGGGTCAATGAGCAACAAGGTAGGATAGGCATTTACTTTAAAAAGATTGGCAAGCCGCTTATTGGCTTCTATGTCAATATCTAATTTCAGTGGTACTAAATGTTGGTTTACAAAACTGCTCAGGGTGGAGTCCTGAAACGTGGTTTTTTCCATGTCTATGCACGGTTTACACCAGTCTGCTCTGAAATCAACAAGCAGGTACTTATCTTCGGAAGCGGCCGATCGAAGTGCATCGGCATAAGAAACATCTCGGAATTCAATCTGTGAAAACCCGGTTAGGGAGAGGAGTAATAGCGTTATGAGAGGAAGAAGGTGCCGCACAGAGACAAAGTTAGTAAACCCGCGTTTAGGATGCTGGTGTTTCTTCCAGTATCTCGGGCGTCTGATTATCCTCTTCGTCTTCTACGGAAGTCTCTTCTGGTTTCGGGCTAAACAAACTTCGTTTGAAAATGAGGATTGCAAAAAGACCTACGCTTATAGCTGCATCTGCGATGTTAAAGATTGCGCTGAAAAAGGTAAAGCTTTGTCCAGGGCGGTATGGCGACCAATCGGGGTAGGTTCCGCTGAAAAGTGGGAAATACAACATGTCTACCACCTTACCGTGAAACAGTGTGCCATACCCTTCGTCCGCACCTGCCCATCGGCCAAGTTCAAATGCAGTACTTTCGGTAAACCACCGCCCATAGAACACACTGTCAATGATGTTACCAAGAGCTCCTGCCAATATCAAAGAAATGAGGACTACGGTCAGCGTGTCGATGTTTCGTTTTATCTGGTAAACCAGGTAGTATATAATTCCCGAAACAGCTATGAGCCTAAAGAAGGTGAGGAATAATTTCCCCCAGCTACCCGGAAGTATAAGACCGAAGGCCATGCCCTCGTTTTCTGTAAAATGAAGCTTGAACCAATCTCCAAACACGTCAATCTCCTCTCGGAGAGTCATGGTGGTTTTTACCCAAAATTTGAGGTATTGATCTGCAATTAGGATAGCAAGCACCACTACGAATACAAGTATAATCTTGTTTCGTCGACTCGATTTAGATGAAGTTTCCAATTACTTGTACTGGTTCACTTTGGCGGCCATACTTTGCGTTGTATGAGGTACAGCCTTAAGACGTTCCTTAGAAATCAAATTACCAGTAACTCGGCAAACGCCATACGTTCTGTTCTCGATTCGCACAACAGCAGCTTCAAGGTTTTGAATGAATTTCTTCAATCGTGCTGCCATTTGAGAAATATTCTCCTTTTGAAGCGTAGAAGAACCATCTTCCATGGTTTTGTAAACACTTCCGGTATCGTCTGTTCCGTTTTCGTTGGTAGATTGCAACGACTTGAGAAGAATAGCGAGCTCTTCATTGGCCTGAGCCAACTTTTTATCAATAATTGCTCGGAACTCCTCTAGTTCTGCATCTGAGTATCGGGTCTTTTCGCCTTCTTTCATTACTCTACTTTTATTACGATTTCACTAGGTTAATGTTCAGTATTTTTTCATTGACGTCGATCTCATCTGCCGATGAAACCTCCTTATCAAGGCGAATACTACTCGCTAGTATTTCGCCGCGAATGTAATCATTAAACGCCTCAATAGCAAGTTTTATTTCAGAGTCAAATGACAGCGTAACGTCAATAAAATCAGTGACTTGAAGCTCTTTGGTTTTACGCATATTCTGGATCTTATTCACCAGTTCACGGGCAAGGCCCTCAAGCTTTAAATCTTCGGTTATGGTAAGATCGAGGGCAACCGTAATTCCACCCTCTGAAACAACTTGCCAGCCGGGCATGTCGGTTGAGGAGATAACAACTTCCGACTCCAATACCTCAAACTCTACACCATTGGAGAGTTTAAGGGTAAGCGAACCTTCTGCCTGGAGCCTTTGGATATCTTCCTGGTTCAGTTGTTGAAACGCTGCGGCAACGAACTTCATGTTCGGACCCGCCTTTGGTCCCAGTACCTTAAAGTTAGGCTTGGCTTCCTGAACAATCTGAATGGAGCTATCCTGAGTTAGAAACTCAATTTCCTTGATGTTCACTTCGCGTTTAATTACATCCGCCACGGCGTCGATATGTTCTTGTTGCTCCGGTGTGTTTACGGGAATAAGTAACCTCTGCAAAGGCTGTCTCACCTTGATCTTTTCCTTCTTTCGAATGGCCAACACCAACGAAGTGATGCGTTGGGCAAGGGCCATTTTATGTTCAAGTTCCCCGTTGATCCTGGTTGAGTTAACCGAAGGGAAATTGGCCAAATGAACACTTGTACCATCTTCGTTGCCCGTTAGGTCCTGATATAATCGATCGGAGTAGAATGGGGCAAACGACGACATCAGAATCGATACCGTGTGCAGGCATTCGTAGAGAACGTGGTATGCAACGTTTTTATCCGTTGGATCATCGTTTTTCCAGAACCTTCTGCGACATAGTCGGATGTACCAGTTGCTGAGGTGTTCAATGGTGAACTCCTGAATAGCACGTGTCGCTTTGGTGGGTTCGTAATCATTCATGGCATCCTCAACCACTTTTACCAGACTGTTGAGCTTAGACGTGATCCAGCGATCAATCTCTTGGTAATCTTCCTCCTTTACCGTGTCTGAACTGTATTCGTAGTTGTCAATATTCGCGTAAAGAGCGAAGAACGAGTATACGTTGTAAAGCGTTCCAAAGAACTTACGTTTGGTTTCGTTAAGCCCATCTGTATTGAACTTTAGATTGTCCCAGGGAGAGGCGTTTGTGAGCATGTACCACCGTACAATGTCGGCACCCAGAGTATCCATGGTTTCGAATGGGTCAACGGTATTGCCAAGCCGTTTCGACATCTTGTTTCCGTTTTTGTCGAGCACAAGACCATTCGAAATAACGTTTTTGTAAGCTACAGAATCGAATACCATTGTTCCAATGGCATGCAGCGTATAAAACCATCCACGGGTTTGGTCAACACCTTCTGCGATGTAGTCGGCAGGGAACGACTGGTTGCTGTCTATGCGGTCCTTGTTTTCAAAGGGATAATGCCATTGAGCATAGGGCATAGATCCCGAATCAAACCAAACATCAATCAGGTCCGATTCACGGTTCATGGGTTGACCTGATGTAGAAGTCAGGACAATTTGGTCAACAATGTTCTTGTGCAGGTCGATCTTATCGTAATTTTCTTCCGTCATGTCGCCTACCACAAAGTCGTTAAACGGATTGGCCGTCATATGGCCCGAAGCAACCGACTTATTGATCTCGTTGATTAGTTCTTCCACCGATCCAATGATCAATTCCTCTGTACCGTCTTCTGTGCGCCAGATGGGCAGTGGGATACCCCAGAACCGTGATCTGGAAAGGTTCCAGTCGTTTGCATTCTTTAACCAATTACCAAACCGACCTTCTCCAGTAGATTTAGGTTTCCAGTTAATGGTATCGTTAAGCTCAAACATTCGGTCCTTAACCGACTGAATTTTGATAAACCACGAGTCTAACGGGTAATACAGTATAGGTTTATCCGTTCGCCAGCAGTTTGGGTAACTGTGGGTGTATTTTTCCACTTTAAAGGCCCTGTTGCGCTCTTTTAGGGCAATGGCAAGTTCCACGTCTACCGACTTGTCGGGAGCCTCACCATCGGTGTAATATTCGTTTTTAACATATTTACCCGCGAATTCGCCCATGTGTTTCGTGAACTTTCCCTGCAGGTCTACCAGAGGTACCGGGTTTTGCTGATCATCCAATACTAACATTGGGGGAACTTCCGGCTTAGCCTCACGAGCCGCTTTGGCATCATCAGCACCAAACGTTGGTGCGGTGTGTACGATACCTGTACCATCCTCAGTAGTAACAAAGTCACCACCAATTACCCGGAACGCATTTTCAGGATTTTCATAGGGTAACGCGTAGTTGAACAACTGTTCGTAACGCAGATCAATAAGGTCAGCACCTTTAAACTCATCGGTTACCAAATAAGGAATCTTCTTGTCACCGGCCGAATACTCGCTCAGGGCGGATTCGGTTTCGACCAATTCGAATTTTCCGGAAAACTGCTTCGATAACAACGGTTTGGCCAATACCACCTGAATCGGCTCAAAGGTGTATTGGTTAAAGGTCTTGACCAGTACATAGTCGATCTTGGGACCAACCGTTAGGGCAGTATTCGATGGTAACGTCCATGGCGTAGTTGTCCAGGCCAGGAAGAAAACTTCATCGTTCGAATTCCAGGGCGTTACTTCACCTTCGGTTGCAACATGTCTGAACTGTGCAACCACGGTTGTATCGGTTACATCCTGGTAGGTACCTGGTTGGTTTAACTCATGAGAACTCAACCCGGTGCCCGCCTTTGGTGAATACGGTTGAATGGTATACCCCTTGTAAATAAGTCCTTTGTCGTATATCTGTTTTAGCAACCACCATACACTTTCCATGTATTTAGGCTTGTAGGTAATGTATGGATCTTCCATGTCTACCCAGTACCCCATTTGACGGGTAAGGTTGTTCCATACATCGGTGTACCGCATTACTGCTTTTTTACACGCCTCGTTGTATTCTTCTACCGATATCTTCTTACCAATGTCTTCTTTTGTGATGCCAAGCTCTTTCTCAACACCAAGTTCAACAGGCAATCCATGTGTATCCCAGCCTGCTTTTCGTTCAACCCGATATCCCTGAAGGGTTTTGTAACGGCAAAATATATCTTTGATGGTACGCGCCATTACGTGGTGAATACCTGGCATCCCGTTTGCCGAAGGAGGTCCTTCAAAGAAAACAAAGGGGTTGGAATCGTTGCGATTCTCCACACTGCGTTCAAAAACCTTATGAGTATCCCAGTAACCCGCTACTTCTTTTTCTACCTGAGGTAGGTCCAGTCCCTGGTACTCGCGATAATTTGTTCTATTTGACATCGAATCAGACATGTGTTGTCGTCCATTTAAGGAAGCGGCAAATTTACGTCTTTGTTGGGTGAAATGGAACGCAGATGAAGGTCATTTAAAACCCATACGATTGTTACAGATTACGAAGGAATTTCAGAAGGTCTTTTTGTTCACCGTTCGACAGGCTGTGCCAGGCACGTATCGAGGTTGTAGCCTCTCCGCCGTGCTTTTCGATGGCTTGTCGAAGGTTGGCGGCACTACCATCGTGTAAATAGGGTGGTGGAGTCCGGCCCAGGTTCGTTAATAAGGCTGTTCTGAATTCCGGGCCTTTAACCTCCCCGTCGTCAAAACCTTCATCCAATATCTTGCCCATATCGTGGACCAAAAGATCGGAATACGTATAAACAGGCTTCCCATTCGAATCCGGGAGTTGTTCCATATGGCAAAAGCCACAACCCAATTGGTTGAACAAGGAACGGCCTTCCGAAAAATCAGTGGTGGGTTCATATCGATTTACTTCGTTTAAATCGTGCAAAAGTTGAACAGTTTGGATAATCTGGTTTGAGTCAATTTCATCATCAGTTATGCCCATTTCGTTTTGAAAAGCGATTCGAACGAACTGGTTCAGGCGGGCAATTCGTCCTTTCCAACCATATCGGCCTACGCCCTCCGAGGTTTGAATCGCACGACCGGTAATGCCATCATTGTCCAGGTCAAATGCATCTGCCAGTTGGAGGATTGTGGTGTCGGAGATAGCGTCCAGGGATGCAATGGTGTAAAGGGTTTGAGGTCTGCGTAACCGGGCAGTGGAATGCAAGGGTATAGTGTCAAGACCTTGTTGCGTTAAGTGAAATTTGGGGTAGAATGTTCCTGTACTGTCACGTTTATTTCGTTCAACATGAACAGCAAATTGTTCAATGCGTGTGCCTCCTCCACCAGGATTGGGTTGGTTATGACAGGCTACACAGCTGTTTTGATTAAAAAACGGACCCAGTCCTTCCTGTTCCGACCATTGGTGGACGAATAGTTTGTGTCCGGCATGGTGCAACGTGTCCGGGTATATAAAGGGTGCGCCTGGTTCTGAAGAATATCCGAAGCGGGTAGCCAATAGAAAAAAGGCCGGAGCTAAAAGTACCAGAACTCCGGCCCATATTAAAAGGGGTTTACCATGGGGATGGTTCATTGGTGGGTGTCATTAACAATTCTTCTTTTACGTTCATTGCTATAGGTAACCCAGCATGGTATAAACCTTCTTTGTCGTTGATGGTCGTATGGTACGAAATATCCATCCAAACATTTCCATCTTTATCCGACCGTAAACAAGGGCTGGAATCGTAAATAAGTGATGTTCCTGATTCCAAACCCAGGCTTTCTGCTGAGAATGTAAATGGAATTTCGAAACTCTTTCCCCCGTTGTCCGAGATCATTACAACCAGTTGGTCGTTGGTGGCTTGGTCAGAAGCATTGGTCTCAATGTAAGAAACCGCTCGTATTTTGGTCTTTGGAAGCGCACTGTATTTGTGGGAGTGGCTGATCTTCTTTTCACCGCTGTTTAAGTTGGCAAACATCGACTTGTTTGAGATAACGTGGGTCCAGTCGCCTCCTAATTGAGAAGGTTTAAAACTTACAATTCCAGCACAGTTTCTCGTGTTGTCAAGAGGTTTTAACTTATTGTTTTCGTCGAGTACGGTTTGTGAATTCATAAAGAAAACCAACGGGTTGTTTATGTCTGCAGCGGCCCAAACGAGGGCAGAAGTTTGTTTCGCTCCGATGTTACTTCCGTTTCCAGCGATTAAGTTGGTTTTAGTTGTTTTTGATCGTTGATCGACCAGCGTAGCGCTGATTTTTGGAAAATCCTTAATAGAGTGCCCGAGAAGCATGGCAGGTTCCGACCAGGTTTTACCTCCATCAACGGATTCCATCCAAACCGGGAACACTTTGTCGTGTTCTCCATCAAACTCCGATGGATAGAATTTGGGATTAGCACTTTGATAGACAAGGGCTGCATAGTTTTCTTCAATGGATACGGCAGGCCCTGAGAGAGCATACTCATCCTGACTAATTAATTGCGCTTCGTTAAACTCAGTGCCGTTTTCAGAAAAGCCCACGTAAATCTCACCGCGTTCTACGTCTGTCCAACCGTACACCACGTTGGGTGCTGCTTTAGAAGCGGATACGAACGAGTGTTTACAAGCTCTTTCCGGTGGAGTGAGTGGTCCGTAAACATTAAATACTTCCGGGTTCTTAAATGGGTCGGGGAGGTGTATTACATAACCAGCTCCTTGTTGTCCCTGTTGCTCAATGTATGAGATGTAACTTCCAGAAGCATTAGCATCAATGGCCGAGTACAGGTCGGCCCCGTCGTTGTGACTACCGAGGTGCGGGCTTCGAACTTTCCAATTTTCGCCAAAATCGTCGGATCCTGTCCAGTAAATCTGGTTATTGCCGTTGTTTGCATCGGAATACACCATATTGATGCCGTACGACAGCGTAACTAAGTGACGCCCGCCTTCAGTGAGGGCAGTTTCGGTCGATTCGTTTGAAACGGAATTAATCAGACTGACTAAAGGGGTGGCGTCATCGTTTGGTTCAACTTCCGATTGGCCGTCCGTTTCATCGGTATTGTTATCATTTTGCGCGTTGTTGCACGACCAAAAAACCGTTAATAAAGCAAAAGAGGTTAGCAGGAGTTTTTTTGTAAACTTCATAATTTAAATTTTAGTTGGATGAAAGCAATGAGCGGCCATTGGGCCGGATTCAAAACCTCTCCCTTGGTTAAACTTTTCGACTACCTAAAAAGACAATGGTACCGTTACGTGCAGATATCGATTTTTCAATCTTGAAGATATTGAGAACCGCACTGTTCACCATGATATTTGGTCAAAAACAGGGCAAAATACATGAAAATGGTGCGCTTAGGTTAGTTAGGTTTAGGGGTTACTGCAGCACTTGGCGGCTTCTGAGACTAGTTTTCAACTAAAACACTTTAGTTACATTCCTTGTCTGGTTGTTTAATCAGAACGTCGAATTGGGCCCCTTCTTTTATTCGAAACCCCGGGTTGAGTATAACCTGCGTTCCAGCTTGGAAAATTACTCTGGCCTTGTCTTGAACCACATAAGATGAGCCTGTTGCCAAGGTGTCAAGAGCGACGGCATAAGCCCGGTTAAATGATTTCAAAGTGTCTGTAAGATTAGTCTGGGTTTGTGGTATCGTTTTAAATGCTCCTATTTCTGAGGCGTTTTCATCAAGAACTTTTGCATTATTCTGTATGCCAGCTTTGCCCGTGGGCACGCTTCGATATTCTACTTCGGGATTAGAAAAGTGTGGGATGAGGTTGCAGTCTTCCTCACCGCAAAAATCATCATCGTAAATGCCTAAAATTGTGTTAAATCCGGTATATTCATCGTACCTCCATTTGTACCCGTGTCCGTATGTGATTTGCTCACTGTTTGCTGTTTCGTGCATTTCTATATAATGATTACAACCGAATAGGTGCGCTACCTGATGCGAAAGCCCAAACGTGTTTTGCATACAATAATAGTTAACAGCACAGAATGCCGTAGAATCCTGGGCCCTTTTATATCGATCTAACGGCAAACCGCAATATTCTTGGTTGGCCAATACCAATATGGCGATATCCGCATGATACTTATTTCGTAAGGACTCTATGAAGGAATTTTTATGAAACAGGTCTAAGTCGTGTGTGAAACAATCAGATTCGTATTCCGTCAACTTTATTGTTCGTACAAGGCCCACTTCAAAGTCAACATTACTATAAACCAGACACATATTCATACGATACAAGGCTCTCTGAATATCGCGAACGGTTGAACTATCTCCCAGCAGGCTGTCGGATGCCTCCTGTGTGTAGGCAACCAGGAGGTCAATTTTACAGTCCTGAGCCGAACAGATGGAGGTAGACCATATAATTAGACCAAACAATGATGTCAATAGATTTAATCTCATGCTTATTCTTTTTCTCTGTGGCACTCTATGATCTTGTGATAGTCTTTTCCATCGTACCCCATAAATCTTACTACGTATCGACTAATTTTGTCAATTTCTTCCGGATATACATCAATTCTCACATTGCCAGGGGTTTTTTTCAGACTACTTTTCCTTTTCATTTTGTAAAGGTTGAAGCCATTTGCCATAGGGTAAATTGAGTCGATGTCAGACAGCTTTACCTCTTTGAGGGTGGCGACGTATTTACTTAAACCAGATGTGCCACTTTGCTCAAGGTCGATGTTTCTATTCTGGAAGTTGAGTTGGGTCAACAGACACATACTCGTTTGAGAATGAGTAAGTGGAGGTTCACCATCCCAATGAACGGAATTCAGTCTGTCAAAAACTTCTTGTGTTGGGTGACCAAAAGAAGCCACAGGCCCTGCAGAGATGACTGCAAAACTTGGCTTAAGGGCCTCCCAGAAGAAAGGGTTTGTACTGCAACAACTTCCATGATGACTAATTTTTTGGGTGCAAACGTGCCCAGGAGATTCTATTGGGTTTTGATACACCATTTTTAATGCTGTACTAATGGGAGTCTCTAGGTCAAAATATTCCCTACAATGCTTACATGTTCCGAGTAGTGGTTTTTTGTTGTAGCCACCTATATCGCCAGCAGTGTAAAACCGAAAAGCACCGTATTCCAATATCCAGGCAATTCCCCAGTTGTTTGGGTTATTCTTACTCTTGGGATTTTTCCTGTCAATTCCAAGTTCCGCGGCTACGTCCAGCGTATTGTCGTCGTAACCTGGGAAGTAGATACGACCATTGGATGCGATTAACCTGAGTCGTATTGGCACTCCATTTTCGTCACTTCCCAGAGAGATAAAGTCACCAATTCCGATTTCAACTGGGTACAGGTAGTTTGAGGGAAGGGGGAAACGATAATCGGAGTTGAGGTTTGGTGGAATTACCGAATCGGTAAAGTGTGGGTGTTTTTCGGGAATTCCTACGGCCAAACGCCTGGCTCCCGCGAGCATGCTATAGATGCCATATTTGGTTAGTTTGGGGGGTGTTATTGAAGTACTGTGTGTGCTGTTTTGAGGCGCATTGGCTCCTTTGTCCAATACGGCAAAGTATCGAATATCATTGGAGTCTGCCAGAAGTCCGGTGTAAGAATTTTTACATGGGCTACGGGGTGTTTTACGCCCGATGAGACCGCCGTAGTGATCCACATGGTAGTGAGAGGTTATAACATAGTCCAACACGGAATACCCATCAACATTTCGAGCATTAGCGCGCACGTAGTCCTTCACGACATCGTCTTTACTAGTTTGACCCGCATCGATTAGAACCGAATGGGTAATAAGTCCTGTACCGTCTGATACATTGATTAAGGCCGCATCCCCCGTACCAACATCAATTTGATGAATTGAAACTGTTTGACACCAACTTGTTCCCACTTGAAGGACAAGGGTTGCGGTGATGATAAATAAACGAGGTACTTTCATGATCTTAATCTTCTAGTTTTGTCATCAGTGCGTTAAGTTCGCGCCTTAGTTGATCGTTCTCCTCTTTTAGTGCGATCATGTAAAGGGTCAACTCTTCAATCTTTTCCATCATCTGAACCTGCATTGAACCTAGATCAAGGCCTTTTGAAACAATTTCTTGCTCGCTTTTGATACCAGGGAGGTGGCCGTTTTTTGCAATGAATTCTGCAACACTGTCAAGAGGTCTTAGCACATAGGTCGGTTTAAATACATAGTCTGCCCAACCTGTTTCAACCGTAATTTTTTTAGTTCGGATTCCACCGTTGACCATAAGTTTATACGATGTGTCGGAGCTCAATGTTCCGATCCCAACACTCCCGGAATGACTAACATAAAACGAACTGTCAGAGGCATTGGTCTGACCACCTTGGATCTGAAACTTGTACGTTGGAGTTGAAGTGTTAACTCCAACATTACCAGGGAATTCCGTGTATAACACGCTGTCTTCTGAAGTAGTGTTAACAGCCCAGTTTGACGCTGGTATTACTAACGTAGTCGGACTCCATTTTTTATGGGTCCACATCAGAACCTGTCCCTTGGATGGGGAGGAGTCAGACAACGCAGAGCCCATGAGTTTGGAAGCATTCCAGAGAGATGAATCATTTAGAGCACTTATAAGTGAGTCATTAACCTCAATTCCTGTTCCTGCCGAATAATCCACGCTCCCTGTGCCGGGCGTCCATTTAGTTCCACTCCAGGTTAGAACTTGATTTGTCTTGGGTGCTTCATCCGAAATAGGATTGTTCTGAATTTTAATTACGGTAAGGTCTGGGTACTTCCCTGATACATCGCCTCCCGCTTTTGAGTCCATCGTCTTTTTCGCTTGTTGAGCAGCGATTTGAGCCGAATCCTTATAGGAACTAGCTTGTGAGGCAGACGTCTTGGCATTCCGGGCCGAATTTTGGGCTGAATCTTTTTGAACCTTGGCCGTGGAGGCGTAGTTTTTTGCGTTAGACTCTGAATTTGACGCTTTTGTTGATGCCCGTGAAGCGCCTACGGCCGATTCGGATGCCTCGGCCGCAGCCGTTGTGGCCTCTGCAGCTGCATCTGTTGCTTCAGTCGCGGCAGTTCCGGCAGTTCCGGCAGCACCTGCTGCTGCTATTGCATACAATTCAGCGGTGGTGCTACATTCGCAATTTCCCTTTGGCCCTTTTTCTCCTGGAGGCCCCTGCTCACCTTTAGGACCCTTCGGCCCCTGAATATTTTCAATTAGGCTCCAAACGCCTTTATTTTTCTTATAAACATTTGCCGTGGTAGTGTCCAGATACAAGTCGGCATTGTTGCCCTTTGACTTGGATGGACTTCCTTTACCCGTTAACCAGGTGGCTCCATCCGACCCATTCTTGCCCTGGACTCCTTGGAGGTTCTCTACCAACTGCCAATTTTTCTTAGCCCTTTGGTAAACGTTAGCCGAAGTGGTATCAAGGTAAAGGTCGTTTTCTGATCCAATAGAGTCAACTGGTTTACCTGCACCTGTAAACCACGAAGCACCGCTGGCACCCTTTGGACCTCTCTTTCCTGTTTTACCCGCAGCCCCTTGAATGTTTCCAACCAACTGCCAATGGTTTTGAGTATGTCGGTACACATTGGCTGTAGTCGTGTCTAGGTAAAGATCGGATCGAGCTCCTAACGACTTAGCAGGTTTTCCGGCACCAACGTACCATTGAGATCCGGGAGAGCCTGCCGGGCCTTTTAAACCTGACTTACTGCCAAGCCATTTTCCACCTGAACTAATCACTTTGTTACCCTTTACTGAAATGGCTCCATCAATATCCAATGCTGATGAAGGGCTCGTAAGCCCGATTCCAACATTCCCCGAATTGTAGTAGATGTTGTTTCCTTTCTGAATCCAAACGGAGCTGGTTGTTTCCATGACGGAAATCACCGCCATCGCCTGGTTTATACTGTTCGTGTAGGAACCCGCAGGACCGAAAACGATGTAGTAATCTCCACCTTTATTAGGGACAGCAAATGTTAAACTGACTTTGGTCGATTTTCCCTTGTTGAACACGGTGGAATCGGCACTCTCAGACCAAACATACCATTTGGGAGGTTTACAAGTTAAGCAAGCGGGGTTTCCGGAGATGTTCATATCGTAGGAAAAGCTAAGGCTGAAAGAATCGCCTGGGATTAGATCGAACGCATAATTTTGATTTCCATTCAGGCTGACCTTTGAAACGGTATACCCGTAGAGGCAGTTGCAGTCACTATTCGACGGAAAGTTATACTCAGAGGAAGATACCTTGGTGCTTGGAACCGGCGGTGTTTGTCCCTTTGAGTCAGTGGCCAGTGTTAACATAACGGAGAATAGTATCGGCACGGAAAAAGGCCTTAGACAGAATGGTGGTAAAACTTTAATAAACTTCATATTGGATACGTTTTATTCTATTTACTCAGAACAAACCCATGCACGCGAGGAATTGGAACAAAACCCAGTTTAGCGGCCTTGGTGGCAGTGAAAAATGAGACTTACAGGAATGTCTGAACCATACAACTTGTACACCGAATTTAAGGTTGGTCATTGACAATGTTATCTTAAAACCTCTTTCAGAAGGGAAAATGGTTAACTGTAGCTAGTTATTGTTACCGTTCGTGCCATGTGAAACTTTTGTGATATCTGTGTCGCATCTTTGTAGTATGAACAACGTTCGAGTTTTGCTGATCGAAGATGATGAGTCAATTGCACAATTGGTGATACTTCATTTGAAGAACCTATCGTATGAGGTGGAACACGCAGGCACAATTACACGTGGATTGGAGCTTGCAAATCAGAATGAATATAACCTGATTTTATTGGACCTCATGTTGCCCGACGGTGATGGGATGGAAGTATGCCGCCAACTTCGGGCAAAGCAAATCCAAACACCCATAGTAATGCTTACGGCTAAAACCGAGGAAATTGATAAAGTACTGGGGTTAGAGTCGGGTGCCGACGACTACATAACCAAACCATTTAGTGTGCTGGAGTTCCTGGCTCGAATTAAGGCCATTTTACGTCGTAGTTCGTTTTCGGTTGTTGAGAATGAACGAGAGGTGTATGAGTTTGACGAACTAACGCTTGATGTACAGAAACGCAAGGTGAGTCTGGAGGGTAAATCCGTTGATCTTACAAAGAAGGAATTCGAACTTTTATACCTTCTCGCCAAAAATAAAGGAGTTGCTTACAGTCGGGAACGCTTGCTGGACCTGATTTGGGGATACCAGTTTGGAGGATACGAACACACGGTAAATTCACATATCAACCGACTGCGGGCCAAGATTGAAGAAACGCCGGCCAAGCCAAAATTCATCCTTACCGCGTGGGGGGTAGGATATAAGTTCAACGATGAAATCTAACGAGTATGAAGAAGATATTCTCAAGCCTGTTTTGGCGATTTTCCTTATTTTTTCTGATTAGTCTGGCGGCCTTCGCCTCAATCTATGTGTATATTACCTACAACTCATCGTTGGAATATTCGCAGGAAACGTCTCAAAAGCTGAACCGACCTTTGGCCAAAAACGTTGCCAAGTTTACCCGACCTTTCATTCAGGGAGAGATCAACGATACGGCGGTTAAGGATCTGTTTCACGATATCATGGTCATTAACCCATCGGTGGAAGTATATCTGTTAGACACAACGGGCAAAATTCTTACATATCACGCTCCGTTTGGTGAGGTGAAACTCGATCGTGTGGACCTTGCTCCAATTAAACGTTTTATTGCAAACGACAGTCTGGTGGTAAAGGGAGAGGACCCCAGAACACCCGGGGTTCAAAAAGTGTTCTCTGCTTCCAAAATAATGGAAGACAGCGTTCAGTCGGGGTATCTGTACGTAGTGCTGGCCAGCCAGGAGTATACCTCGGTTGCCGATGTGGTGGCCAACAGTTACAAGATGAAACTGGCGACAAAAACGGCCATTATAACCTTAATATCAACGCTCTTTATTGGTTTCATAGTGATTTGGTTTCTGGTTCGAAATCTGAATACGATCATGACCAAGGTGAAGGAATTCCGACAAGGTAATCTCGATGCTCGAATTCGGATGAAATCGCGAGGCGAGATTTCGGCCCTGGCCAACAGTTTCGATGCGATGGCCGATACCATTGTTGCCAATATTAATGACCTTAAATCGGTAGAGAACCTTCGCAAAGAGTTAATTGCTAATGTTTCACACGATTTACGCACTCCTCTCACATCTATTCAGGGCTATGCCGAGACCCTGGTTATGTTAAAGGACGATCTCGACGAAGAGTCGAAACAGAAATACCTTCATATTATTCTCTCCAGTACCCAACGCGTTATGAAACTGGTTGAGAACTTGTTTGAGATATCTAAGCTTGAATCCAATCAGGTTCAAACCAAGAAAGAGGTATTCTCCATCAAGGAAATGTTGTCTGACATAGCGATGAAGTACGACCTCATGGCTAAAAGTAAATCAATCACGCTTGAAATTGACATGGATGATGATCACACCGTATTTGCCGATATCGCGCTAATTGAACGTGTATTTCAGAATCTATTGGACAATGCGATTAAACATACCAGTGAAGGGGAGAAGATTACCGTTTCCGTTCAAAACCCAACCAATGAATCTGTGGAGGTATGTATTCAAGATACGGGTGTGGGTATTGCCGACGACGAATTACCCTACATCTTTGATCGCTACAAAAAGGGAAACAAAAAAGATGGCAGCGGACTCGGGTTGGCCATTGTTAAGAAAATTCTAGATCTCCATAAAATTGAAATTTCGGTTCAAAGCGAAGTAAATCAGGGTACTGCTTTCTCCTTTCAATTGCCAATTTTACAATAAGCTGATTTTCAACGAGCTGTGTGAAGCTTTTGTAAATCATCTGTGATTCTTTCGTGATATTCTCAGCCCACCTTTGAATTGTGGTTGTTGGATAACAGACTTCATGCATGTTCAACGGCCACAGATAATCCTTCCCAATTTACAGGGAACTGGTCGGAACATGCTGAAACAGACCCAAAACGGAAGTAAGCAAGTGAAAAAAAAGTAGTAATGAAGAAAGTAATTTTATTAGGCCTTTGTGTAGGCCTTATCGCCTTTACCGGTTGTAAAGAGGACGAAGATCCGATTGTAACAACCCCAACTCCAGACAGTTTTACAGTAACCATTGAAAACGTGTTTACCGGAAAAGATTATTTCAGTGCAGGTGGTACTGGGTTGATTATGCCAGGTTCCAGTGAATCATTCTCTTTCCAGGCAGGAAAAGGGCATTATCTCCAGTTTGCCACCATGTTTGCACAGTCAAACGACCTGTTTTACGCTCCTGGAGACGAAGGGATCGCCTTGTATGACAACGCTGGAAGCCCGTTAACAGGAGACATCACTTCCATGATCAGTTTTTGGGATGGTGGAACTGAAGTAAACGAGGAACCAGGCGTGGGTGCTAATCAGGCTCCCAGACAAGCCGGAGCAAACACAGGTGACGATGAAAATGGAAATGTTCAGTTGTTGTCGGCTGTAAATGATGGATTCATGTACCCATCGGTAGCGGATGTAATCGAAGTTACAATTGCGCACGACGGGGGGACCATGTTTACCGTTACCCTAAACAATGTTTCAGGTTCGGCATCTGTGCCAAGTCCTTTAGCACCAGGTGCATGGGTAGTTCACAGTGCTGGTCAGAAGCCACTTTTTACCAGTGGTAGCGCAGCGAGTACCGCTTTAGAGCGCATGGCTGAAGATGGTGATAATGCAATGTTGGAGTCAAGTGTGGTTGACAACA
>JAEPQQ010000047.1 GCA_017640445.1 Bacteroidia bacterium
ATCGTGGATCTTGTCTCCTGTAGGTGTTTTTACGGTTACGAGGCCATTGAAACTGTGATTTCCGGCATTGGTACTATTGGCTTTGTAAAACCACGAGTTACCCCGCTTCTCCAAACTCCCGCTACCTGATTTAAGCTCGTATAAGTCGTTTTCATTGCCCTTGGTTTGGGCAGCCAACACAATTTCCGCTTCGTAAGTGCCTCCATTCATAATTACGGAGCCATTTAATGGCCTTACGATAGGCACTATTTGGCTTATCGGAATATTGGGCACCTCTCCTTTGTAAAGTACGTCGAGCACGGCCCCCTGTGTTGCTTTTGCATCACTCTGGATTTTGGTTAACATGGTTATGACCCCGGCCAAAGGGCTGTTTTCAAGGTATTTCGCCGACCATGATTTGTGAGAGCTGGCTTCTCTTTCGGTCAGAACTGCGCTTAATTGACAGGCCCTGCGTACGGCATCGGCGTCGTTGCGCTCTATTTTCACACCTGCGTCCAGATCCGTTTCCAACAGCGCCAGTAGTTCTTCTCGGGCCGTATTGATGCGATTTTCCAGTTCAGTGCCTCTCCAGCCCGCCTTTTGCTCACCATTTCGGTTGTCAACCATAAAGTAGTTCGCATGCACTTCCATGTTGTCGGTAGCCACCAGTTCGGCTTCATACAACTCTCCTCCTTCGTTTCCTTCTTCTAACTCCTGCCTCCCTCCTGTCTTATTGATTAGATCGGTTTTAATGCCTTCGATGTAGTCGACAAACTCATTCGTAATACGATCTGATTCCAAGGCCCGTTCGTAGTACGGTACCAGGGTTTGGGTGTTTTCCACCTGATTGCGGAAGGCAGCCATCTGTACATCAATTTTGTCGTCGAGATTCTCCTTCGCCCTGTTGAAGGATACTTCCATTAAATGAAATGTTTTTAAGATTTCTTTGGATACGTTTAGAGCCAGAAGCGCCATCAACACCAAATACATCATGTTGATCATCTTCTGGCGAGGGCTTAATTTACCTGTTGCCATAGTTTTAACTTTTAGTGAAAATGCAGGGTAAACCGTCCGGGAAAGATGAAGTTGGGAATGTAAGGTTCGTGTTGAACCGCGGTAAGTTAGTTTGTAAGGTTAGTGGTTATTAATACAACGTTGTGTTGTCTGGAATATTGGTATGAGAGGGATATTTTTTGATATTCGACGGAAAAGGCACTAACGAAAAAAGGTGTCTTCAACTGCCTGGCATAAGCCCAACAGATAAAGACACCTTTGATATAAAAAAGACGTTCTGTCTTAGATAATCTCGATCATAATTGGTTGAAGAGTTACCTTTCCACCAGGTCCAACTGCACGAATCTGATCAACAATGATTCGATCTCCTCGTTTAGCTCGACGAATTGCACCGTGCATTGCACCGCTAATCGCCTGACCACGACCCTTAGTGATAAAGGCCTCACCACGTTTTGGAGCATGTACGAACTGGAAGCTTTGAACCTTGTAGCTAATACCATCCAGTACGAAGCCCTCACCCATACTTGCGATTACCGCACGCTGTGCAAGTAGTGCAGGTTTTGGAGAAGGAGTACCGCTGGCAATACCACCCCACATACCAATTGGCTTAGGAAGTTTCTTAACACGGTATTCAGCAGAACCTACACGTCGGGTAGAACCATCGCTCATCTTAGCAGAAGCAGAGATAATAGCTTTACCACGGTTTGTACAAGTTGCCACGTATTTGTTCTTTCCAACTTTAGAAATTCGACCACCCGTCATAGACACGGTAACGTCGTTTGGATTTACACCAGGAACCCCAACTGAGATATCGTTTTTAACACCGATGTAAAGTACGTTCATTTTAGTAGCTGAGATGGTAGCTCCACCTTCAAATACCTGGTAAGAATCTTCGAAGTCGTATGTCTCGATTCCCTTTGGAGTCTTAACCTTTACAACACCTTTGAATTCGTATGTACCTGGAGTTCCACCGGCAGCTTCATAAATCGCTTTTCCGCCTTCTTTCTTAAGTACATCACCAGCGATAGAATACTCATCGTTTTCACCACCCTTGATTTGAGCAGCAAGGAATACTTCCGCTTTATAAGTACCACCTCTCATGATCACACCGCCGTTTACCGGACGTACAATCGGTACAAGTGCCTCAACGTTGTATTCCTGAACATCACCCTGGTTCAATACGTCAAGTACCGCACCTTGAGTTGCTTTTGCATCACTTTGCATTTTGGTAAGCATTGTGATAACACCAGCCAATGGGCTATGCTCTAGGTATTTTGCAGACCACGAAGGGTATTTCTTTGCTTCTACTTCAGTTAGTACAGCACTTAGTTGACAAGCATCAGCAACTGCCTTTGCTTTGTTAGCGTCAATCTCAATTCCCTTTGCCTTGTCGGCCTTTAAAAGGTCAAGAAGCTGAGCACGTGTATCGTTTACTCGCTTTTCAAGTTCAACGCCTTGATATCCTTTCTTATTGGCTCCGTTGTTGTTATCAACCATGAAGTAGTTTGCATGAACTTCCATGTTGTCCATACCAACCAATTCGGTTTCATAGGTCTTGGTAACGTCTTCTCCTTCTTCCGGATCTTTACGTCCACCTGTTTCTTCCTCCAACTTCATCTTGATTTCTTCGATGTAATTTACGAAGTCGTCAGTAATACGCTGTGCATCCATTGCACGTTGGTAATACGGTTGAAGTGTTGGATCGTTTCCTGCTTGTTTGGAAAATGACTTCATCTGAAGATCAATTTTTCCATCAAGATTTTCTTTCGCTCTGTTGAACGATACTTCCATCAAGTGGAAGGATTTAAGAATTTCTTTTGATACGTTCAACGCCAAAAGTGCCATTAACACGAGATACATCATGTTAATCATCTTCTGACGTGGGCTTAATTTACCACCTGCCATTTTTTCTTACTTTTTAGTTAGACAAAAAATTACTCAGAGGTAGATTAACCGTTTGGACGCATAGCGTTCAACATACCACCATAAATGTTATTCAGGCTCTTAATGTTGTTATCGAATGCCTCAAGGTTAGAATTAACCGATGCGATCGTAGCTGTAGACGAACGGAATGCCTCAGTTGAATCTGCAAGACTATCAAGTGCCTCGATAGCTCTTGTATATGAATTAGACATTGTTCCAAGATTGTTGCTTGCTTTAGAGATGTTTTCAGCATACTCCTTTGTTGCAACTGTTGCTCCTGAAAGGTCAGCCATGTTACCAACATTTTCGCTCAACGAACGAAGTCCGGTTCCAAGTCCTTCGATCAATTCTGGACCTACTTTAGCTTCCGCTAGCATTTTATCCAACTCCTGAGTCACAGACTCTGAACTTCCACCACCTCGGTTACCTTCACCGTCCATACCGGCTAATTCAGGATAAACCAAAGTCCAGTCCAACTCCTCGTGAACAGGCTCGAATGCAGAAAGCAAGAAAATAAAGGCCTCAGTACCCATACCTACAATAAGCATTACGTCGGCTCCTTTCCAGTGCATGATCTTAAACAAGGCACCAGCAATTACGATGGCCGCACCAATACCGTAGGCCATACCCATTAATTTCTTCCCTCTCTTACTTTCAAATACACTTTTACTCATTTTTTACTACTTTTTAAATTGTTTAACTTTAGACTTTTAAATTGTGTGTTTTAATTAATGGTTAATTCAATATTGACTTCTCAATATGTGTGATTTATACTCTTTTATTTAGTATCAAGCGCAGATCGTCCAATGTAGGTTTGAACACATCGGAAGCCTACGGTAGACTTACAAGTATCTTGATACTCATAACTTCTTGATCCATTCTGGATGAAGTAAGCAATATCTTTCCAAGAACCACCTCGAATAACCTTACGTGAAAGACTTAAATAGTCCTCTCCATCCGCCTCAGGTACGGCATCGTATCGGTAATCAGGGTTCAAATCGTGTGCAAATTGCTGGGTAGACTCAGCATATGCGTTTACAGTCCATTCTGCTACGTTACCGGCCATATTGTACAATCCGTAATCATTCGGGAAGTACGAATCGGCACGTACCGGGTACAGACCACCATCGTCCATATAGTTACCACGGTTTGGCTTGAAGTTTGCCAGGAAACAACCTTTACTGTTTCGGGTGTAAGGTCCTCCCCATGGGTACATGTTGTTATCACGGCCACCTCGTGCTGCATATTCCCACTCAAATTCAGTTGGAAGTCTCCAGCTCTCAGTCAATGGCATTTCAACCTGGTTCCAGTGACGTTGCATAATCTGAGTTCTCCAGTCGCAGAAAGCGTTAGCCTGGTGCCAGTTAACACCAACAACCGGATAATCGTCGTACTTTGGGTGGTAGAAATAAACACGAACCATAGGATCGTTGTATGAGAACGCAAAGTCTCTGATCCAAACCAATGTATCTGGGTAGATCTTTACTTTCTTTTTCTTGATGTATACGCTACGATCGAACCGTTCGTTGTAGTATTCTTTTACGTTACCAGCCGCAGAACGGAAGTCAACCCACTGATATTCGTACGTAAGCTTACGAATGTCGATTGCACGCTGGTGATTGTATCGTTGGTTTGCACGCAGATACATATCCGAAAGGTCGTCTGCACTCTCTTCGTAATCAATTTCTTGTTCGTAATCAATTACCTCGTACGTTTCTTCCGGGTTTTCAATCTCAATTACGTATTCCAACGTTTTTGCAGCAATCGAATCAACCACGTATGCCACAAACTGACGGTATTCGTTATTTGTGATTTCTGTTTCGTCCATCCACATAGAGTGAATCGAAACCTGTTTGTTTGGTGCGATATAACTTCTAAAAATATCCTGATCGCTCTGTCCGGAGTGATACGTTCCTGTTGGAATGTATACCGTTCCGTAAGGCTGCGGATGGAACCAAGGACGTCTTCCTTGAACTCCGGTAAGTTCCCAAGTAGAGTTACTCATACACCCTGTTAACCCGGCAACCATAAGGATAATCGATATCTTAAAAATGTTCTTCATACGGTCATGTCTTAACGAATTCACAATAATAATTTCTTAATTTAAAGAAAACAAGGTTTTGTTTTTGAAAATCAGGGTTATAACGATGACAAAAAGATGATTATTGTCTGGGTAAAAAAGAAATTTACAACTCGCGTACAGATTTCTTATAAGTCTTTACTGGAGGCTGGGTTGTAGGCAGTCTGAAACAGTAGCTTGCGAATATCTCATGCGTACCATTACTCACCGATTGAATCTGGCTTGTCGTGATGTCGTAAGAGTAACCAAATTGCATCTGACCGGTAACATATCCAAGCAACACGGTAATCGCATCAATTGTGCCCCACTGACGATAACCTATACCACCTCGAATGGTTTCATTATTCAAGATAGTCAGGTTCAGGTCTATTTGAGGCTTTGAATTGTACTTAACCAATATAGCTGGCTCCAATACGTTTACTCCGCTCCCCAATGGGATGTTGGCACCTGTATTCACAAAAATGTGTCTCGCCAACTGGTAAGGTTGATCTGGCGGTATGCCATTACTCAACGTATAGGTTGCCGCATTGATGTGCGACATAGATGCACCAACGTAGAAATCGCGGATGCTTGCTGTTAATCGCTTTTGGGTGTAATATGCTCCAAAACCAAAATCGAATTTAGAGTCGCTGATCGAAGACGTTGGTATACGTGGATCGTTAGGGTCTCTAAACCGGAATTGAGGGTTAACGTATCCGAACTGAGTAAAACCAGCTTCAAATCCTACAGAAAGCCTTCCAAACTTACCCTGAATCGGTACGAAGTAAGCTCCCTGAAACTTAAAAGCGGTTGTTTTCATAAAACCAATACGGTCGTCGAAAACAGAAACACCAATACCTCCAAGCGGAGTTGGTCGATCTTTACCCCCAAGGATTTGACCTCCAATATTGAAGTTGAACGTAACCGGTGCTACATTCTCCGTAATCTGGCCACCTTGAATTGGTTCTCCTGTTGTTCGGTCCATCCAGGTTTGATCGTCGAAACCGATCCACTGGTTGTGTGCAAGTGCACTTGCACATATGTAGTCGTCCTTATCTCCTACCGCAGCAGGATTGTATGCTTGCTTTACAAATTTGAAGTGTGAATAGTAAGGATCTTGTTGTGCCTGCGCTGTAATCGCCCCCATGATCAATACCCCACCAACAAGATACTTAAGTAGAAATTTTCGCATATTCATTTGCTAATTGCACAAATTAAGGTTAAACAGATTTATAAATCAACTCATTGACGTGGATTGTTGTAAAAAGGTTGGGAAATACGTGTGCAAATAGTGTGAACGAACATCACATTTTTGAACTAATTAATTGAAATTAAATCAATTACGAACCAAAAAAAAGCGTTAACAAGTTATAAATCTCGTATGGTTTTCCAATAAAATTGATCGTCTTTATGGTCTAATTGGAAGCAATATTTCACAAAAAATTCGTGTGTTCCGTTGCTAACCGTTTGAATTTTACTAGCGGTAATATCGTATGAATAACCCAGCTGAATCTGGTTATGTACCCACCCCATCAGTAAACTTATGGCATCTAAGGTCTGCCATTGCCGATATCCAACTCCGAAGCGATACGTTTGGTTTCTGAGAACGGTCAGGTTGAGATCCACCTGTGGTTTTGAATTGTACTTCACCAAAAAGGCTGGTTCCAACACACTCGACCAACGCGATACAGGAATGTTACAACCTCCATGCAAATAATAATGCCTGTCGAGGGTATATGTTCCGGCGTTCGCTAATGCGTATCGCGCGCCATTCACATGACTCATGGAAGTTCCCATGTACAAATCCTCAATGTACGGTCCCAAACGTCTTGCCGTATACAAGAACCCGATTCCCACATCAGGTTTTTGATCAGAAACAGACGACTGGGGTATTCTGGGATCGTTTGGATGAAGAAAGCGAAACTGAGGGTTAACGTAACCAAACTGCGTTAATCCCAACTCCATACCAACCGAAAGTCGGCCGGTTCCAAGAAATGCAAATACGGCTCCTTGTACCTTGAGCGATGAGGTTCGCATAAATCCCAGTTGATCGTCGTACATGGAAAGACCTAGAGCACCAAAGGATCGCCTGCCAGGTTTCGACACCTGCGTACTAATATTAAAGTTGTACGTTGAAGGTGCTACGTTACTGATTACCTGGTTTTGATCGGTACTTGGGGGACGGTCAACAAAGGTGTAATCATTAAATCCTCTCCATTGATTGTGCGAAAGTGCGCTTACGCAGATGTAGCCGTCTCGCTGTCCGGCGGACGCAGGATTATATGCCTGTGGAACAAATTTAAAATGACTGTAGTACGGATCCTGTTGTGCGCGACCTATGCCCGGGATCAATACCACAGTCAATAAAAATGTAAGTGCTAAAGCAAGTGTTGCTCTTGTGTAACATGAGGTTGAGTAGGGTCTTGCGTAGGTCGTTTTCATGTGTCATTGGGGTTATACTCCATTGACGACCCACATCAAAAAAGGGTTGGGTAAAGGGCTAAAACGACTAATTTCTGGTCCGTTAGAATCGACCAATGATCTTTAGGTTAAGTCGACGCCCAGTGAGGTAGTTTGGCACACCGTACAGGTTGTTCGATAAATCTCTAACCCAAAAATACGAGGCAACGTTGTTTACCTGAAGAATGTTAAACACTTCAAGACTCATCCACAGTGAGTTAAATCTACCTCCATTTTTATCGGCCTTAGTGAACCTTTTAATCTCTTTACTAAAACCAATGTCTACCCGGCGATATGCCGGCAAACTAAAGGTCTCCTGATAGCGAAAAGGCCCATTGAAATAATACGGCATCTTTGAACCTACAATAAGTTTAAGTTGGAGCTTAAACGTGGTGTCAAGAGGTAGCTCATCTTGAAAAAGGATCGAAAAGTTGACCCGTTGGTCCGTTGGACGTTTGATGTATCCGGTTTCAACCATCTCTCCGTTGTCATTTTCATAGGTTATGTTTTCCCGAGTAGACAACAACGACAGGTTTATCCAGGATTCGAGCCCGGCAATAAACTCTCCATTCACCCTGGCATCAAAACCGTACGCATATCCCTCAGAAGCATTTACCGCATCGTATCTCAGCTTTACGTTATTGATGGTATACGGAACGAGATTGGTCAGGTGTTTATAATACAGCTCATTGATAAATCTAAACCGACGGTTCCAGGCTGAAAAGAGGAAGTCACTTCCGAGCACTACGTGATACGATTGTTGTGCCTGCAGGTTCGGGTTTAAAACTCCGCGAATGTCTCTCAATTCACGATAGAAAGGCGGCTGACCATAGGCTCCAAATGCTGCCTTAATGAGAACGTCACGCCTTTTAAGCGTATCGTAAGCACTTCCTACAACGGTGAGGTAGTTCGACTTTTTACCAAGGGAGTCGTTACGCTGCTTGATGCTGTCAAAATCAGCGACCAGCTTCTTCTTCAACCTATCGTTGTAACGTTTATTGGGCTCAAAAGAAAACTGCATGCGTGGCGAGATCAGATTCTGCCCGTTTAAACTCCAATAATTGGTTCGTACACCCGCTGTAAGGTTGATGTTGTTTCTCTTACTCAGAGCAATTTCATCCTGGATATACGCCATGATGCGGTGACTGTTCAGCTGGTTAGTTGCCTTGATGTAGTCATCGAGATGAATTTCATGTGCCGGATAATCCGGGGCGTTCACGCGATATTGCGAGGAGTCGTTGTAATTCCATTCTTTCAACTTGTCGAAAATAGATTCCGACTGATACTTTACTCCTACTTCAATTCGGTGTCTCCCTCTTCGTACTTTGGTAAGTGCTTTTAAACTGGAAACATCGATATCCAGGTCGTTTCGGGCGTGGTTGATGAAATACCCAAAGCCCAGAAGCGCCCGTGCCTCTGCAAAATTGTCAGAGCCAAAGTTGTTTTCTAACTCCGACAGTCGGTAGGCTCCTTCCACGGTAAAATGTTCGGATTCTTTACTGTTGAAATTGCTACCAATGATTTTAAATTCGGTGCTATCGTTAGGTTCGTATTCGAGCGTTAACGCATTCAGGAAGGTGCGGTATTCGATTCTTTCTGATCCTCCAAAACCAACAAACAACTGACGGGCGTTTTGAATCGTACCAAAATTCGTCTGTCTGCTTTGCGGTTCCACCTCATATTGATTCTGGGCATAGGTTGAAAACCATGAAAGCTTCCAGTCGGAATTCAGGTCGTAGCCAAGTAACGCTTGAAAGTCGGCAAATCTCGGACGGTAATCTCCCGAGACATCAAGGGACCCTAAAATGTATTGAAGCGTGCGGTACCGCGCTCCGATTACATAGGTAAACCGATCGCGCCTGCCTGCTACTTCTGGTCTGCCCTGAACATGAACACTTGCACCTAGAAGGCTAACCTCCGCACTTCCCGAAAACTCGGTTGGTTTGTTGTACTCAACATCCAATACAGACGATAATTTATCCCCGTATTTTGCCGCAAATCCACCGGAAGAGAAGGTCACGTTATCGGTTAAGTAGGGGTTCACAAAACTCAGGCCCTCCTGTTGTCCGCTTCTCGCCAGAAACGGCCTGTATACTTCTATGTCGTTGATGTAGATCAGGTTTTCATCAAAGTTTCCTCCACGAACGTTGTACGCCGAGCTCAGTTCACCACCCCGTCCACTCACTCCAAGACCGATGGTACGCAGTACTGACTCAAACTGAATGGTGGGAAATTTTACCAATTCCCTTGGTTTCATGGTTACCACCGAGACGTCTCTGTCTACTCTGTTGATCTGAACATCTTCAAGTACTCTTGCTCCAATCCGAAATTCGATATTGAGTTTTGCACCGGGTTTGCGCGCTTTCAGGACCCTGGTATATTCCGTTCCGTAATAGTTGATTACGAGTGTGTGCTTTTTTCGTGGTTGTAATTGCATTGAGAACCGCCCCTCTTCATCGGTGAAGAAAACTCGATTATCGTCAACCTTAATGGGGAATTCACTGAGGACTTCACCCCCTGGATGATACGCCACGCCAGTTACAGAAACCGAATCAGGATCGGCGGCAGCCAACAATGATGACAAGCCAAACACTGCCAGCACCATTACCCGAAGTAGTTGTATGTTGATCGTGAGTTTAGCCAACGCTTTGTTTTAAATCGGCTATGGTTTGACTTGGGTTTGATGAAGAGAACACCGTGCTACCTGCTACTAACACATCGGCACCGGTTTGAACCAGTTTTGCATAGTTGTTAAGCGTTACACCTCCATCTATCTCAATGTGTAAGTCTGTATTTGCCGCGGTCTTCATCGCAACAAGGTCAGATATTTTCTTATACGTGTTCTCAATGAACTTCTGCCCGCCAAAACCCGGATTAACACTCATAAGCGTTACCAGGTCAATGTCTGAGACGATGTCTTCAAGTTGGCTAACGGAGGTATGAGGGTTTAATGCAACACCTGCCTTCATTCCAGCCGATTTAATTGCCTGAACGGTTCGGTGTAAATGGGTACTGGCCTCTATATGCACCGTAAGCACATCAGCTCCTACGTCGCGAAACTGATTCACATACCGCTCTGGCTGAACGATCATCAAGTGTACATCGAGCGGCTTGGTTGCTACCTTATTCAGAGCTTTAATAACCGGAAACCCAAAGGAAATATTAGGTACGAACACACCATCCATTACATCCACGTGAAACCAGTCGGCTTCACTGTTGTTAATCATTTCTGCGTCGCGTTCAAGATTGTTAAAATCTGCTGATAGCACCGATGGTGCAACTAAGTGTGTCATTTATTTTATGTTAATCTTTTCGACAATTTGTAGTCCGACGAACTGATTCACCTTCTCAACGATGGTTTTCTCGTGATAGTATAAGTCGTTTCTCAAAGCGGCGGACAACACTTCAAGGTAAAGCGTTTTTTTATAGATCGAAAGTTTCCTGGTATTCTTTGCTATGGTTAAACCCACAATGTCGTTCCAGTTGTTGCGTACCTTCATCTCAGCAAGTTTATCGGAAAGATGGTACGAATCCATCATCCTAACAATCAGATCTTTAAGTGACTTTTCCTCTGGCATGTTACCTAAACCATTACGGCCGCTCAATATTAAAGAATTTTTTCTCGGAACTAAGGCTTTGTAATTTGGATTTTAATCGCTCCTCGCTCGTGTCTGTAATAAAAATTTGACCAAAATCCTGGCTCGAGATTAAACCGAGTAAACGTCTTGCCCGATGTTCATCAATTTTTTCAAAAATATCGTCGAGTAACAAGAGTGGTTTACGACCCAACTTCTCTGATAAGTAAAGATAAGCCGCCAGATTCAAGGCTATGGTTGCCGACTTGATTTGCCCTTGCGAACCAAACTTCCTAACAGAGACGTCATCGATCAATACGTCCAGATCATCCTTATGACACCCAGACGTCGTTCGTTGTGCATAGAGGTCTTGTTTTTGCGCTTCTTGCAACACTTCAAACCCTGTTTTTTCCTCCAGGTGGCTTGTAAGACTTATTGACAAAGACTCATTGGCCTCTACCATGTGCTCGTAAACATGGACCAGATGCGGTTTGATTTCGGTAAGAAAGCTTGTTCTACGTTGTTTGATGTAGTCCATGGCCGGAGCCAGTTGGTGATCAATGGCTTCTAAGGCCAGCAGGTCGGTGTACCGGTTTAGATAAAACTGTTTCAGCAATTCATTCCTGCTTTCCAGAAGTTTGTTGTGTCGAATGAGGATTCTAAGATATTCCGGATCAGAAAAACCGATTGTTTTATCTACGAAGCGTCGTCTTTCGTCACTGGTTCCGGTGAGCATGGTGATATCTCCCGGGGTAATCATAACACCGGGTAAATGACCGACAAAGTCTGCCAGGCGTTTTACCATCACCCCGTTTTTGTGAATTCCTTTTTTACCGTTTCGCTGTAATCCAACTCGGAGGTTTACACGTTCGTCGTTATTCGCTACCACTGCCTCTATTAAGGCAAAATCCTCTTCGAATTGAATGCTGTTGACATCCGTTCTGCTGAAGTAACTTCGGCCATTACTGATGAAATGAAGCGCATCGAGAACATTCGTCTTCCCTACTCCGTTTTCCCCATAAAAGCAGTTAAATTCCGGGCAAAAGTCGAAGTCCGCCTGACGGTGGTTTTTAAATTGGCGGAGCGACATTTTTTCGACGTGCATTCTATCTCTGGATATCGTATTTTTGCAGCCTGAATTTCAGGTCGGAATTCGACAACAGACTTATGGCAAAAGTAAAATTTACGAAGGAGATATATACCAATTGGTTTGAGCAGATGATGCTCATTCGACGGTTTGAGGAAAAGTCGGCCCAACTATACGGGCAGCAGAAGATTCGTGGTTTTTGTCACCTGTATATTGGGCAGGAGGCCGTAATTGCAGGCACGATGTCGGCCATTGAAAAAGACGACAAG
Organism: Bacteroidia bacterium; assembly: GCA_017640445.1. Classification (GTDB taxonomy): domain Bacteria; phylum Bacteroidota; class Bacteroidia; order NS11-12g; family UBA9320; genus UBA987. The sequence goes on from JAEPQQ010000047.1 coordinate 12,367, forward strand.
TTGATTACTGCATATCGCGACCATGGACATGCCCTTGCATGTGGTATTCCTGCTAACGAAGTAATGGCCGAGTTATATGGCAAGGTTACAGGTTGTAGTAAGGGAAAAGGCGGGAGCATGCACATGTTCAGCAAGGAGCACAACTTCTTTGGCGGACACGGAATTGTTGGCGGCCAGATTCCATTGGGTGCTGGTATTGCTCTTGCTGAGCAATACAATGGTACCAAAAACATTTGTGTTTGTTTTATGGGTGACGGAGCCGTTCGTCAGGGCGCACTTCATGAGACCTTTAACATGGCTATGTTATGGAAACTACCAGTTGTGTTTGTAGTGGAAAACAACGAATACGCCATGGGTACCTCCGTTGAACGTACAACCAATGTTTTGGACATTCACAAAATTGGTCTTGCATACGACATGCCCAACTATCAGGTTGATGGTATGAAGTGCGAAGACGTGCATAATGCCATGGCCGATGCGGCCAAGCGCGCACGTGATGGAGAAGGACCTACATTTCTTGAGATTAAGACCTACCGATACCGCGGGCACTCCATGTCGGATCCGGCTAAATATCGTACCAAAGATGAAGTAGAAAAATACAAGGCGATCGATCCGATTGAAGTTGTTGGTAAAACGCTTATTGATAAAAAATGGGCCACTCAGGAAGACCTTGATGCTATTGAAGAGCAGGTGGTTCAAATCGTTAATGAAAGTGTTGAATTCTCCGAGAATTCTGATTATCCGGACCCGAGCGAATTGTACACGGACGTTTATGTAGAAGACTACCCGTTCATTGTAGAATAAGAATCGGAATAAATAAATTAATTAAACCTATAATTGCAGAAATTTTAAGACGATGAGTAACGAGGAAAATAACGTAGAAGAAGTTGTAGAAAACAAGCCGTTTTCCGTTGTCGATTTTCTAGAAAAGAACTCCAAAAACCTTACCTACGCTGGTATTGCACTTGTGGTAATTGCCGCTGGTTTTTGGTATTATACCACTAAATACCTTCCAAATCAGGAGGCTAATGCGAAGGCCGACAGCTTTATGGCTGAGAACCTATTCGCCTCAGATTCGTTTGACCTTGCCTTAAACGGAAGCGCTAATTTTACGGGCCTTATAGACGTTGCTGACGATCATAGCGGAACACTTGCAGGTGAGCGCGCTAACTTCCTTACAGGCCGCGGGCTAATGAATCAAGGTAAATTTGAAGAGGCGATTGAATATTTGGAAAACGTACATTTCGAAGATGAGATTGTTGCACCCCTTGCGGTATGTCTTATTGGTGACTGTCACGTTCAACTTGACGATTTAGCTACTGGTGCAGAATATTACCTGAAAGCCGCCAAGATGCGTGATAACTCCTTCACTGCTCCTTATAGTTATGCTAAAGCGGCACGAGCATTATCGGCTGCTGAAGACTTTGCGGGCGCTGTTGAAGCTCTTGAAATGATCAAGAAAGACTACAGCGAGACTCAGTTTGCTCGAGAAATCGACAAGGAAATTGCGATGGCCAAGGCCTCGATGAAATAGACCTCCCATGTCTTCCAAAGACAAAAATCTTTCTGAATTTGATTATGCCGTTCCGGAAAAACCGGGCAGCCGCATTGGGATTGCTGTTTCCGAATGGAATACGGAAGTAACCTCTGCATTACTTAACGGAGCTCACGAGATTTTGAATCAAGCTAAGGTTGACCCTAATAACGTGGTTACCTTGAGCGTGCCGGGCAGTTACGAATTGATTCTGGCGAGCCAACGACTTGCTCAACGCGACGATATTGACGCCGTAATAACTCTTGGATGTGTTATTCAGGGGGAAACTCGACACTTTGATTTTATCTGCGATGCTGTAGCCAATGGAATTGCACAGGTAAACCTAAAGTACGACAAACCAGTGATCTTTGGTGTCTTAACTCCCGATAATCAACAGCAGGCACTGGATCGTGCCGGGGGCAAACACGGCAACAAGGGAGGAGAAGCCGCCTATACGGCTTTGCGCATGCTCGATCTATAGGGCGCTCTCACACTTCTACATAAGACTCAAGCACAGGCTGATAAAACCAATTACCTGGTACTTCCAGATGGTTTTACCTATCTAAAGACGGAGGAAACTTGGTTGGTTAGAATAAACCGTGAACCTCAGCATCTATTTTGCTGATAATGGCTCCCAGATCTTCAGCGTTGCTTTCAAAATCCAGGTCGTCAACATCGATGATCAAAAGTTTACCATCGGTATACGTAGAAATCCAGGCCTCATAACGCTCATTCAGTCGTTTAAGGTAGTCTAATCGGATCGAGTCTTCATACTCTCTGCCACGCTTTTGAATTCGATTAACCAATGCCGAAATACTGGCTCTTAGATAAATCATGAGGTCGGGTGGCTCAATCATGGACCTTATACTTGAAAAAAGTGCCTGGTACGTGTCAAAATCGCGCGTACTCATCAGTCCCATAGCATGAAGGTTTGGGGCGAAAATGTAGGCATCCTCGTAAATAGTTCTGTCCTGTATAACTGTTTCTCCACGCTGGCGAATGTTTTGTACGCCGTTAAACCTGTTATTGAGGAAGAACACCTGCAGATTAAACGACCACCGTTGCATATCTTCATAAAAATCAGATATGTAGGGATTGTTCTCCAGCGATTCGAAGTGTGGCTCCCAGTTATAGTGTTTGGCTAGCAAGTTGGTTAACGTGGATTTTCCAGCTCCGATGTTTCCGGCTATCGCAATGTGCATTTTTGTTTGATGTTGACTGTTGTGTGACTTTTGAGAACGTTCAAATCTATTTAATAAAACCTTCTAAAACCAATAATTTCGCGTACTTCTTTTAATGTTTTCTCTGCGCTCTCATGGGCCTTGGCAGCACCTTGGGCAGCAACATCCGAGAGGTATTTACTATCGGCTTTAATGTCTTGGATTTGAGTCCGTATTGGCCTGACGAAGTTCAGTACATCTTCGGCCAGTTGTTTCTTAAAGTCACCATAACGGATCTCACAAGAATTATAGAGTTTATCAAAGTGTTCCAGTGTAGAAGGTTCTGAGACCAACGCCATGATATCGAATAGGTTTTGGATGGCCTCAGGCTTGGTTTGATTCATTTCTGTTGGTCCTGAATCGGTAACCGCCCGCATTATCTTTTTATGGGTAACCTTGTCTTCATCATCAAAGAAAATCGCATCTCCTTCTCCCCCACTCTTGCTCATCTTACCATTGTTTGTTAAACCTGGCACTTTTACCAGTTTACCAGTTTGGCTATACGCATCGGGCTCTGGAAAACACTGAACGCCGTACATATTGTTAAACCGTTTTGCAAAATCCCGGGTCATCTCGAGGTGCTGTTCCTGATCCTTACCTACAGGAACAAAATCTGCTTTGTGAATTAGAATATCGACCGCCATAAGCACCGGATAGGTAAGCAAGCCTGCATTTACATTGTTCCGTTGGTTCTTTACCTTGTCCTTGAACGAAGCCGATCGCTCCAGTTCTCCCAGATAGGCGTTCATATTCATATAAGTATACAACTCGGGAATCTGAGGTACGTCACTTTGAACGAAGAGGGTACATTTTTCAGGATCCAGCCCCATTGCCAAATACTCAGCGAGTACCTGCTTTACGTTTCCATGGAGGTCTTCCGGCGTAGGATGGGTTGTTAATGAATGTATATCGGCAATAAAGAAATATGAATTGTAATTTTCCTGCATGTGCAGGAAACTCTTTACAGCTCCAAAATAGTTACCGAGGTGAAGTTTTCCGGTAGGTCGAATACCGCTTACTACTGTCTGCATGATGGCGTCAAAATTCTTGGCAAAAATAAGCTTTCACCTCGATGCCCCGCCATATGTTGACAATTGATGATTCAGAACCGGTAATCAGGTTCTGGAAAGGGTTATATAAGGGAGAGTTCCTTGGCCTTTGACACGAGTTCGGCAGGTCGGCTCACCCCTAACTTAACGTTTAGATTGCGTCTGTGGCTGTTTACCGTATGTTTACTAATGAATAATTTCTTGGCAATTTGGTCGGTTGTTAAACCATCGGCAATCAGTTCAAGAATGTCTACTTCTCTTTTGGAGAGAGCGATGCGTTTTCCGTTCACTTCTACACTGGGTTTAAACTTGTTGATGATGGCCTCCACCACCTTGGCCTCATAGTACTCCTGATTATTCAATACCCGCTCAATGGCCACTTGTAATACGCTGTAGTCTGTATTCTTAAGAATGTATCCATCTGCCCCCAAATCAATCATTTTCTTGATGGTTTTTACGTCATCGTGCATTGTTAGCGCTACGACCTTGATTGCCTTGTTCCGCTCCTTCACCAATTCAGTGAACTGCAGACCGTCCATACCGGGCATTGACAAGTCGGTTAGTACCAGGTCAACCTTACGTTTCTCTATGTGAAACAAGGCGTCTTTCGGATTGGTATAGGCACCTGTTACCTTAATGCCTTTCATTTGGTTTAACAGGCTTTTCAGACCGTCAATTATGATTTGATGATCGTCTACCAGAATGATGTTTTTACTTCCTTTTACCATGATCTATTTTTTAGTTAAACAACAATGTCAAGTACAGCTGAGGTACCGGATTTCGGATTGCCTTCTATGGCAAACGTACCATCCATTTCCTTCACACGTTTTTCAATATTTGTGAGCCCTATGCCCTTATGTCCAGCCCCCTGCTCCACAAATCCAACACCATCATCCTCCACAATAACGGTTAAATGATCTTCATCTTTAGTAAAATGAATATCAATTTGATTTGCTTTAGCATGTTTTAGTGCATTACTAACCAGTTCCTGTATAATCCGATAGATTGCCACTTCTTTGGTGCCAACCAATCGTTCGTCCATTCCGTGTTCAAACACCTCTATCTTCACCTTTCCGCTGGTTTCCAGTGCTTTTTTCAGGTCGGATACGGCGTGTAACAAGCCAAAGTTAGACAAAGCGCTCGATGCCATATCGTGTGATATACGACGCACTTCGGTGGCCGCTTCGTCAATCAGTCCTTTTACCACCAGGTATTGATCATCCATCTTCACCTCTTCCCGTTGCAACCGCTCTTCCATAGAGCTGAAGTTCAGCTTTACAGCGCTTAAAATACTACCTAACCGGTCGTGGAGATCAGATGCGATACGGTTTCGTTCCTTCTCCTGAACTTCCAGCATGTTATCCAGTTTTTCCACTTCCTTGGATCGAAGCATTGCGTCAATCTTTTGTTTGGATATTTGCTTTTCCCGCTCTGCGAGTCGTCTTTTTTGGATGAGGGTAAACATAAAGAAACCGAGAAGTAGTACTACAAATATGAAGCTGGTTATGAGCCAGCGATTCGCTACCGTTTTACGTTCGTTCTTGGCTTGTTCCTCAACCAGTTCGGCTTCTTTTTTCCTTGTTTCATAGAGGACCTCGTATCTCGCAAAGTCAGCAAGTCGTTTGTTGTTGTAGTTTTCCTTTACTCGGGATACAAAGGAATCATAAAGCGGTACAACCTGAACTTCGTCCTTTTTGGTTTCCCAGAGTAGTTCAATCTGTGATTGAAACACCTTTTCCTCTAACCTATTTAATCCATGAACGCGCGCAAGTTTTATCGCACTGTCATAGAGTCTAATCGCATCTTCAGGGTTCTCGTTCTCCACTGATTGACCAAGAGACAAATACAATCCTGGAATATCTGCTGTAAGGCTATCTCTAAGGGCAATTTCAAAAGCCTTGTTTATGTAATACACACTTGAATCACCCGAAGAAGTGTCATCGATCAAGAAAAGCCCATAGTTGTTATATGCATTCAATAACATCTGGCGGTCCTCACTCTTTATTGCCAAGTCTAAAGAGTGTCTGAACCAACTTCTTGCCGAATCAACTTCATCCACCATTATATGATATATTGCCTTGTTACTCGCGGCGCCAGCCATGTGCTTGAAATCCCGAATATCCGAATAGATCTTGTAAGCACTATCAGCAAAAACCTGGGCATTGGTATAATCCTCTAATCCGCTGTATACTTCACTGATGTTATTGTATGACTTACCAACTTGAAGCTGTACTCCTTCATACTTTCGTATATCCAAAGCCTTACGATGCAGCAAAATAGCAGAATCATAGGCCGCCTTAATGGTGAAAACATGTCCCTGGATAGAGAGTGCTTTGGCAACACCAAGGGGGTAACCGGCTTCCCGGCATTCCTGTTCAAGTCCCCTGCTGAGTTCCAGACTACTGATAATGTCAATCTCCAGTAACGCATGGGCGTGGTGGTTTTGGGAATCAAGATCTTCATAAGAAGTTTCTCTATTAAGACCCTGGTTGCTCTCTGGGTTTGAGCAACCAAAGCCAAATAGAATCAATATTATGATTACATTTTTTTTCAAGTCAATCAGCCGTTCTGGGCGTGTCGATAGTTCTTCTTTTCCTCCTTGTCGGGCAAGTTGGGCACGTGTGTAACAATTGTTAACTCTACGCTATCAGGTGAACAAACCACCGGTGCATTACACAGGTGCTTCTTTATCGCAACACCTCCCGAATTCTGCGATAAATTTACGGTTACTTTCGTTACGTAATGACCTGTTGTTTCATTAATCTGCATGTTTTCGAACTTGTAACCAGAAGAAGGAACAATCTCTAATCGAAAATCTGTGTTGTCGCCACAGCTGTCGCCAGCCAGTTTTAAAATTGTGTAGTCTACCATGTTTGTTGTTTTTTAATGTATTAATTGTTTAAAAAAAATCTGTTTTCCTCTGCTAAATTGAAGTGGAAGACTGCAGGACGCACCTTCGACTTCTCCCCATACAAAGCATCCAGGTTTGAAACCAGGTCGCCAATGGTTTTAGCACTGTTCAAGACTACATTAATATCAGATGTTAACGACAAGGGCAATGCCCCGTCATCAAGCGTTCGGTCAAGCGAAAGAGAAAGCACAACTGCCTTTGCCTGAACCTTATGCGACGGTTTGAAACGACTTACAAAACTGGGGACCTGCCCTCTTTTTCCTCGCTTCAGATCGGTTATTAAGAAAAATACATGGTCGTTTTTTGAGAAATACGATAAACACTCTGTCAGGTCATGCCAACCAAAAACATTGTCGTTGTGCAACGTTAGGTGTTTATTAAAGGTAGGCTTCGACGAAATGCGGAACCGACGTCTTCCAAGTGTAGAATGCGCGGTTAACGAAATAAAATATACACCCGGCTCAGACCCACCGTCTACCGACAGCTGCTTTAACTGTTCCTTGATGGTGGCATTGGAAATGGGGGTTAAGTCGGAAGTTTGAACGCATGATTCAAACCCTTTCTCATTTGAGAGCAGATGATAGTAACCGGCATCTTTGATGCTATCAAAAAACACAGGTTCTATGTCGCCTACAGCTGTGTCTACGCCAAAATGAATCGCCTTCTTTTTCATATCTTTTCATCAAAAGTCAAACCCCAAAGGCCCTCTATAAAGCGTTAAAATTTCACCCAAAAGGGTGAAATTTCCGCCTACCAATAGTTAGGTTCATTTGCCCGTTTCCGTGTCTAGAACACGTCAAAGGAAGAACAAATAAATACGAATTGCATCACTAGTATTAGTGATTTTTATAATAGACACTTACAGAGCTTAAACCTCCGCGAACTGCTGATTTTGCAGGAGTTTGAAGTACTCACCACCTTTTTCTACCAATTGGTCATGCGAGCCTCGTTCTGAGACTTTTCCCTTATTGAGAACTAAAATCTCGTCTGCATTTCGAATCGTACTCAACCGATGGGCTATAACAATGGAGGTTCGTCCATGCATCAATTTGGAAATCGCAGTCTGGATTAATTGCTCGGTCTCAGAATCGACCGATGACGTAGCCTCATCCAAAATTAACACCTTAGGATCAAAGGCCAGGGCTCTTACAAACGAAACCAACTGGCGCTGCCCTACCGACAACGAACTTCCGCGCTCCATTACGTCATACTCGTAACCTTGGTCGAGCTTTGAGATAAAGTCGTGTGCCCCAATTTGTTTGGCAGCATTCAACATAGTTTCCTCCGGAATACGGTCGTTCATTAACCGAATGTTATCGCTCACAGAACCGGAAAACAAGAATACGTCCTGTAGCACAAATGCCACCTGGGATCTTAACGAAGCGAGATCCCAATCCCTAACATCAACACCGTCAACGAGCACCTCTCCTTCTTCATACTCATAGAATTTCGTTAACAGGTTAACCAAGGTAGACTTTCCGGAACCAGTAGCCCCAACTATGGCCAACGTTTTACCCGGCTCGAGCGAAAACGAAACATCGCGAATAATTTCTTCATCCGCGTTATATGAAAACCGGATGTTCTTGAATTCGACATGCCCTTTTATTTCGGCATGATGCTGGCCATTCTTTTCAATATATGACTCATCGTCGATAAGGGCGAAAATTCGTTCTGATGCCACCATCCCCATTTGCATAGTGTTAAACCTGTCGGCAATCATACGGATGGGCCGGAAGAACATATTAAGGTATAGAATGAACGACACCATTACACCCGGAGTAACGCTACCATTTAACGCGTTTCTTGATCCATACCAAACCATTAAACCGATGGAGGTTGCCGTAATGATTTCTACAATAGGAAAGAAGATGGCGTAATGAAAAATGGACTTCTTATTGGCTTCCAAGTGCAACCGGTTAATTTCTTTAAATTTTTGATATTCAACGTCTTCCCGATTAAATATCTGAACAACACTCATACCCGTGATGTGTTCCTGTACAAATGAATTAAGCCGGGATATTTGTGTTCTCACTTGTTGAAACGCAAGCTTTACGCCCTTTCTAAACTGGTTGGAAGCGTAAAACAGAAAAGGAAGAACGGCAAGGCAAATGAACGTCAGTTTCCAATTGGTATAGAACATCAAAAAAGTGATGACAAACAGCTGCAAAAAGTCGCCGGAAATGGTAATAATACCCTGAGAAAAGATATTGGCCACGGTCTCAATATCCGACACGCTACGGGTTACCATGGTACCAATAGGCGTTTTGTCGTAATACTTAACCTTCAAACTTGTGAGATGGTTGAATACGCGAAGCCGTAATGCGTTAATTACCTCCTGCCCCAACCAGTTGGTCAAATATGTGTTTACGAACATGACCAGGGTTTGAAGAAGCAACAAACCAATCAGGAGCATGATCATATTGGTTAACCCCTGTAAATCCCCAACAGCAATATAATTATCAAGAGAAAAGCGGATTAATATTGGTTGAAGCGGCATTAAAACAGCCAGCAAAACGGTGGTAAATATGGCGGTAATACCAAATTTCTTATACGGCTTGGCCAATAGTATAATTCGCTTAAGCAGCTTAAGGTCAAAAGCCGCTCCCGTTTTATCCGTGGTTTCTGAGGACGTACTCACTTCTCAATTGGTTTCCAGTTAGATCGATCGTATTCGATCCGATGTAAGAAAAGTCCTTTCGCCGGAACCGAATAACCTGCCTGCTGCCTGTTTTGTGATTCAATAATACGTTCTAACCCGTCAAGTTCAATTTTGTTTTCTCCAATTTCGATCAATGTACCCACAATAGCACGCACCATGTTCCTTAAAAAACGATCGGCAGTAATGCGAAACTCCAAACCATAAGCGGTTTTACTCCAGCTGGATTCTGTTATCAAACAGCGGTTTGTCTTGTTTTGGGCGTTACTCTTACAAAACGCTCCGAATTCTTCATACTGCATAAGGACTTTGCAGGCTGAATTCATTGCTTCCATGTCCAAATGGCGATGATAGAGGTAGGCATATGCACGTTTAAACGGATGCCTATGAGTTAAAATATGATATACATAGGTCCGTGATTTAGCATCAAATCGTGCATTAAAGTCATTTGGTACTGCAAACGCATTAAGAATACCTATGTCATCTGGCAACACGCCGTTTAAGCGATGTATGAAGTTGGGAACCAACTCCTGATCGTGATCGAAGTGTGCCACAAAGTGTGAGGCGTGTACACCTGTATCTGTTCTTCCACACCCCGTTATGGCTATCTCAGATCGCAAAATAGTACTCAGGCCAATGGCCAGTGTTTCCTGAACCGTAACGGCATTATCCTGCATCTGCCACCCGTGATATTGGGTACCGTCGTAACTAAGTTCTAATGCATACCGACTCAAATGAGTTACAGTTTTTCGAAGATAACAGCCTTGCCCTGCCCCACACCAACGCACATGGTGGCTAAACCATATCGTACGTCGCGTTTCTGCATTTCGTGTAGCAATGTGGTTGCTATTCGTGCTCCACTAGCACCAAGAGGGTGTCCAATTGCGATAGAACCTCCATTCACGTTTACGATGTCCATATCGAGGTCCAACTCACGTCCACAGGCAATAGCCTGAGCTGCAAATGCTTCATTTAATTCAACCAAGCCTATGTCAGAGAGTTTTAAACCTGCTCGTTTTAAAGCCTTTTGTGTAGCCGACACCGGACCTATTCCCATAATATCGGGATGCACACCGGATGCCGCAACTGACACCACCCGGGCAATCGGTTTTACGTTCATATTCTTAACCGCTTGTTCCGAAGCCATTAACAGCATGGCCGACCCATCATTAATACCAGAAGAGTTACCAGCTGTAACCGTTCCACCTTGCCGGAAAGCCGGTTTAAGACTTGCCAGTTTGTCCAAACTACTTAATCGTGGGTGTTCGTCTTTATCCAAGATGATTGGATCTGCTTTGCGTTGAAGTACACTAACGGGAACCAATTCTTCCTTGAACCTCCCGGCCTTGTGAGCAGCATCATACTTGAGTTGAGTGGAATGTGAAAATGCATCCTGTTCCTCACGGCTTACCTTCCATCGCTCGGCTACGTTCTCAGCTGTTTCTCCCATGGCAAACGGATAGTATTCGGCCGCTAGTTTTGGGTTGGTAAATCGCCATCCAATCGACGTATCATAAATCTCTGGTTTCCGCGAATACGCAGTTTCGGCCTTAGCCATTACAAATGGTGCTCGCGTCATGCTTTCAACTCCTCCGGCCATGTATAAATCTCCATAACCAACCATTAGGTTCTTGGCAGCGTCTCCAATGGCTTGTAAACCACTGGCACACAAACGGTTTACCGTTATCCCAGGCACTTCAATTGGCAGACCCGCCATGAGAACAGCCATGCGCGCAACATTTCTATTGTCTTCACCTGCCTGGTTAGCAGCACCCATGATAACATCTTCAACTAAACCATAGTCGATATTGGGATTTCGATCTACAATAGCGCGAATAACATGTGCCGCCAAATCATCCGGGCGAACGGAAGCCAAACTGCCTCCAAACTTACCAACAGGAGTCCGTACAGCGTCAAGAATATATGCAGTGTTCATGTGTTCAAAAATTAGGTGAGCAAAGGTATTTAAATTGATGGTTTACTTTCAAATTGAATTAATTTTGTCCGTATGATCCAACGACTTCAAAGTATCTATTTACTTGGCATCGCGATAATCGCTTGTGTCCTCCTTTTGGCCGACATCCCCTTCTACCAGGAAAGTGGTAAAGTAGACGCTGAGCACGCATCAACAACCATAACAATTGATTACAACTCAACCGACACATCATCAGAACAAGTAGGACGCAACGATGGTTTGATCTATTTCCTCGGAGCTACCGCACTTCTGTCTTTGGCTGCCCTGTTCCTGTTCAAAAACCGAAAACTCCAATTGCGATTGGTAATGGGAATTTGTGTGATGATTATTGTTGTATTTGTTGGCATGTATACCTACAGTTTGGGTAAAGCCTATACGAGTATCGATACACAAACACAGTTCCTCTCTGGCGCTGTTATCCCCCTTTCAATGGTCATTCTTGCGCTGCTGGCTTACCGCGGAATCCGAAGAGATGAAAGGCTTGTCCGATCACTTGACCGAATCCGTTAGTGGATTCGCTGTTTACCATTGAACATTTATCCATATCCTTCCGTAAAAACAGGAAGCCCAATACCGTTGTTCGCGATTTCAACCTTTCTCTTCAACCGGGAGAAATAGTTGGCATCGTTGGTGAATCTGGTTCAGGAAAAAGCGTTAGCATGATGACGGCCACGCGGCTCATTGAGAATGCACATATTGACGAAGGATCAATCACCTTAAACATCAACGGGAACGAGATCAACCTGGCTCAGGCCAACGAGCAAGAACTGCAAGGAATTAGAGGCTCTGAAATCGCTTATATATTTCAGGAACCGATGACTGCCCTTCACCCACTATACACCTGCGGTGAACAGGTAGTTGAGACCCTTGTATGGAATCAGAAAATGCCACGCAATGAAGCCGTTCAAAAGTGCCTGAGTTTATTCGAGGAGATGAGGCTGCCCAACCCTGAGCGGGTATCATCGAGCTACCCCCACCAGTTATCCGGAGGGCAACGTCAACGCGTAATGATCGCGATGGCCCTGGCCAATAATCCTTCTATTCTAATTGCCGACGAACCTACCACCGCTCTGGATAGTGTTTTGCAAAAATCGCTTACCCAAAATATGGTTGAAAGCTGTAAACAGAGAAACACAGGTCTTATCCTGATCTCACACGATGTACAGCTTATAAAAGACTTTACGGACAAACTTATTGTTATGTACAAGGGTGAGGTGGTGGAAACCGGTAACACGGCAAACATCATTCAAAACCCTAAAAGTGTGTACACCCGTAGTTTGTTAGACTGCCAACCACATTTTAGGAAAAGGTCTCAACTCCTGCCAACGATTCATGAATTGGCCGACTACGTTGACGGCGAATTTATTCCAAAGCCGTTTGACGCAAAACACTTCACCTTCGCTCCCATTGAAGAATCGCCCTATATTGAGATACGAAACCTTACCAAAACCTTTACAAAAGGATCGACGGTTACCACTGCTGTAAACGATGTAAGCTTTGTTATTCGAAAAGGAGAAACCCTCGGTCTGATAGGTGAATCGGGATGCGGTAAGAGCACTGTCTCCAAAATGATCATTCAGTTGTTAGAACCTGATTCGGGTACCATACTTTTTGGCGGTAAACCGGCTTCCTCTAAACGAAGAGCATTTGCCAAAAAGGTTCAGATGATTTTTCAGGATCCTTATTCATCCCTGAATCCTGCTATGAAAGCTGGCCAGATCGTAGAAGAGCCCATCGCCGTTCACAAACTCGCAGGCTCAAAAAAGCAACTTCGTGCAAAAGTGGAAGACCTTTTAGTTGAAGTTGGTCTTCAGGCATCTGATTACGACAAGTATCCACATGAATTTTCGGGTGGGCAGCGGCAACGTATCAGTATTGCACGAGCACTAGCCGTAGAACCTGACCTGATTATCTGTGACGAATCGGTTTCAGCATTGGATGTTTCGGTCCAGGCCCAAATTCTCAATTTGTTTAACCAGCTAAAGGTTTCACGACAACTTACCTACTTATTCATATCGCACGACCTCAATGTAGTAAGTTATATCTGCGACCGTATACTGGTTATGAAAAACGGGATGCTTGTGGAAGAAGGGAATACCGAGAAACTTGTTACACAACCCGAAAACCCATATACCCGTAAACTGCTTCAACACACGTAAAGTACCTGTCTTCTCCTTCACTTTTCAACAACTGCCGGGTAACTCATTAACCACATAATTGCCATACCTTTGTGGTGATTTGAAGAATAAAAAGAAGAGGGTAAAGAATAAAATACCACGCAAACTACCTGGCAAGTACAAAGAAGTGCTTGACTTCTTCCGCGGAAATCCCAGAAAATCATTCAATTACAAGCAGATCACGCATCGTTTAGGTATCACTTCAAGTGAGCAAAAAAACGAAGTGGTTAAGATTCTGCAGGTTATGGAAAAGGAAGAGATCATTGAGTCAGTCGACCGGGGAAAGTATCGTTACTTGCCGGATTACAGTCTGTTTACAGGGGTGATTGAAATGACCCAACGAGGTGCGGCCTTTGTGATTGTTGACGACCTTGATGAAGATATACGAATTAGTAAGTCGTTAACCGGTATGGCGCTTAATGGTGACACGGTTACGGTTGAACTACTTCGACAAAAGAAAGAAAGTCGCCTTGAAGGTAAAGTAATTGAAGTTGTAAAGCGATCGCGAACCCAGTTTGTCGGAACCATTCAGAAGATGAAGAAATTCGCGTTTGTAATTCCTGATAACAGCCGAATTCATGTTGATTTCTTTATTTCGAAAGAGAACATGTTCAAGGCTAAGGATGGCGACAAAGTGTTGGTAGAACTTACTGACTGGCCCATTGGAACTCCCAACCCATATGGCAAGGTGGTTAAGATTCTTGGTCGGGCAGGAGAGCATAATACCGAGATGCATGCCATCATTGCGGAATTCGGATTTGAAACGGACTTTCCTCCTGAAGTGGAAGCAGATGCCAACGCATACCCGAATAAAATTTCAGCATCAGAAATCAAAAAACGAAGAGACGTACGGGATACGCTAACCATTACGATTGACCCGCTCACAGCGAAAGACTTTGACGATGCAATTTCATTCAAATTTTTGGATAAAAACCGATATGAAGTGGGCGTTCATATTGCAGACGTAAGCCATTATGTACGGGCCAACTCGGCATTGGACGATGAGGCTTATAACCGGGCAACTTCGGTGTACCTGGTTGATCGAACGGTTCCCATGTTGCCAGAGAGACTGTCGAATGATCTTTGCTCTCTCCGCCCGAATGTGGACCGATTGGCCTTTAGCGTCATATTTGAGATGGACGGAAACGCCAAGGTTCTGAACCACTGGATTGGAAAAACCATCATACACTCCGACAGACGATTCACGTATGAAGAAGCTCAGGAAGTGATCGAAGGAAACTCAGACGAATATGCAAAAGAAATTACCCAACTGAACAAGATGGCCCTCGCCATGCGTAAACAACGGTTCAAAAATGGGGCAATTTCTTTCGAAAGTGACGAGTACCGATTCACCCTCGACGACAATGGGAAACCGATCGATGTGGTAAAGAAGGTCCGTAAAGAGGCTCACAAAATGATTGAAGACTACATGCTTCTTGCCAACAAAACTGTGGCTAAACATGTATATAACGTATTCAAAAACAAGACCTTACCCTATCGCGTTCACGAGTCGCCCAACATTGAAAAAATGGCGTTTTTCATTCAAACAGCGAAGAAGTTTGGATACGAGATCAATACACAGAGTCATCAAACCATAAGTGACTCAATCAATACCATGGTAGAGGCGTCGGAAGGGAAAACAGAAGCCAATATTCTCCATCCTTTAGCCATTCGCAGTATGGAAAAAGCCTATTACACAACCAAAGAAACTAGTCATTTTGGTTTGGGTTTTGACTTTTATACCCATTTTACAAGTCCTATTCGACGCTATCCCGATTTAATTGTACATAGATTATTGGAATCCTACCTACATGGTGCGAAATCGGCTGATCAAGCGGAAATCGAACGGGCGTGTAAGCATAGTTCTAAGATGGAGCAACGCGCCACCCAGGCAGAACGGGCTTCAACAAAGTACAAACAAATCGAATTCCTCTCCGATTTTGTCGGTGACCGATTTAAAGGTATCATCTCGGGAGTAACGGAATGGGGAATCTTTGTAGAACTAAACGACAACCACTGCGAAGGCATGGTGCGTATAAGCGATATGAAAGGAGACTTTTATGAGTTCTACGAAAAAGAGATGTGTGTAGTGGGTAGACGTACCGGCCGTCGATTCAACTTTGGTGATACGGTAACGGTTCGCATTAAGAAAACCAACATGAATAAACGAACTGCCGATTTTACGCTGGTAAACGAATGAAGAACTACAAGGAACTTTTAAAAGACTATACAAGCTATTCTGCCGGGATTTCGTTTGAAGGACAGCCTTCGGAGCTCTATGAGCCGGCAAATTATATCTTATCGCTCGGCGGTAAACGCGTAAGGCCATTAATGGTATTATTGGGATACCAATTGTTCGACCAGTCCATACAAAAGGCAATGCCTCTGGCACATGCAGTTGAGGTGTTTCACAATTTTACGTTGATGCACGACGACATTATGGATCATGCTGAGGTGAGAAGAGGTAAGCCTACGGTCCACAAAAAATGGAATGAAAATATTGCCATTCTCAGTGGTGACCTAATGCTGGTAAAGGCATATCGCATACTGTCTGATTTGGATGCAGACACTGGCTTGAAAACCAAGTTAATTCAAGATTTCAGTCAGATGGCCGAGGAAGTTTGCGTTGGCCAGCAATTTGACATGAATTTTGAGACTGTATCTGACATCACCGAAGAAGAATATATTCGGATGATCGAGTTAAAGACCTCCGTTCTTCTGGCGTTTAGCCTACAGGCGGGTGGTATGCTGGCCGGAGCTGATCAGGAAACAACCAACGCCCTGTACGCCTATGGTCTAAACATTGGATTGGCCTTTCAGGTAATGGACGACTATCTGGACACCTTTGGCA
>JAEPQQ010000048.1:0-3366 GCA_017640445.1 Bacteroidia bacterium
CCATCCTCGCTTCTTAGTGGTAAAACCAGGTTCAAACACCGTTTTGAATCGTCCCGATGGAATTCCCTTACCCGTATCGGTCACTTCAAGGAAGACACGCTTATCGTTTTCGTAAATCAAGTATTCGAGCTTACCTTCTCCGTTCATTGCATCGGCAGCGTTCTTTGTAAGATTCTCCAGCACCCATGCAAACAAAGGCACGTTGAGCTCGCAAATACCTTCAGTTGTGTTATCGGTTACGGTAAAACTAATGCGACTCGACAGACGCTTTTCTAGATATCCTACGGTTTCATTTACCACATCAATCATCTTTACGTTCGACAGCACAGGGTCGGAACCAATTTTACTGAAGCGTTCTGTAATCAGTTCCAAACGTTTAATGTCATTTCCGATTTCGTGAATCACCTCATCAGAAATGGCTCCTTCGTTGGTTTTTATCAACTCCATCCAGGCCATCAATGAAGAAATGGGTGTGCCGAGCTGATGCGCCGTTTCCTTACTCATTCCAACCCATACCTGGTTCTGCTCCGATCGTTTGGAGTAACTAAAGGCATAGTAACTCACCAGAAGAAAAACGGCAATTATAGCAAGTTGGAAATACGGGTACAGCTTCAACTTGGTAAACAGAATGGAGTTCTGGTAATAAATAATGATGTTTTGATCTTCATACAAACCCGCCACAATGGGTTCGTTCTCCTTCTTCATCTCGTCAATGGTCTGTTTGATATACTCCGGGTTTTGGGATTCCAGGGAGTCTATGTTTCGGTGAGCTATCACCGTTCCATCTTCCAAAGTCACGATGACCGGGATTGCCTTGTTCCCACGAACAACGGAAAGTGCATACACATCTACGTCTTCATCTTCCGGCGTGGTAACAATAATACGCGTAGCTTCGGCCCACTGTGCCACCTTTGCCCGCTCCTCTGTCTTCAATTTATTAGCAAGGTTATCCGTATACCAAAGGGAAACTGCTACTATTAGCAAAGCGGTTACAAAAAGTAACAACTTAATAATCGACTTTGCCTGGTACTTATTTAAGGCCATGTTCTTTGCAAAGAACGAATATTTTTAAACTTTTGGTGTTTGCCAATGTGTTTATTACTCAACGAGTTGCATCCTACTCAATAAGAAGTTTACCTTTGGCACTTTCGGAATTTCATGCAGTTCAACTTTACTCATAACGACAAAACGTATTCGTACAACAGCACGGTGTTTTTCGATCTTTCAACGCCTATTCGCAATGGGGAAGAAAACGTCAATGCGTACTTTCTTAACCCTCCTAAGTTCGAGCCTTTTCGCGCAGGAGGTTTCGTAGGCTCTGTAGCGCTGGGTGGTGCTTGCAATTGTGAAGACATTTACTTCAACGCCCATGGTAACGGAACACATACCGAGTGTGTTGGACATATCAGCAAGGAGACCTACACCATTAATCAATGCCTGAATCAATATATGTCCGTTGCTCGTTTAATAACGGTCCAACCTGAGCGCTTGGACAGTGGAGATTCGATTATTCCGGCTTCCGTGTTAGATGGTGTCGACTTGTCTGAATCGGAATCAATCATCATCCGCAGCGTGCCCAATGGGTCAGACAAGTTGCTGAAAAAATATTCCGGTACTAACCCGACTTATTTAGACGCTTCGTTAACCAGACGGCTGGCGAATTCGGGCATAAAACATCTCATCATAGACCTTCCTTCTGTTGATCGTGAAGAAGATGGCGGAAAGCTTCTGGCGCATCACGCATTCTGGCAATATCCTGAAAATCCGCGCATCAACGCAACGATAACAGAGCTTGCCTATGTGCCCAACGATGTTCTGGATGGTTTATACCTGTTGAACCTGCAAATAGCGGCTTTTGAATCGGACGCAAGTCCAAGCAAACCCATCATTTACCCATTGACCACGGCATAATGGCCTCGGAAAAACTACTGTACCTGGCTACCTCATTTGCTTCCCAGTTCATCAACGCTGCACAAGCAAAACCGACTTCACCCAGGCGTATATTGGTTGTTAAGTTAGACGAGATCGGAGACATGATCTACGCTATGCACTGTTTGGAGGCACTGCGTTCAAGCTTTCCGGATAGCGAGATAACCATGTGGTGCAAACCAATGAACAACGCCCTTGTACAACAAACTGGAGCTGTAAATCACCTGGTCCATACCAGAGGTGATCTAAAGGGAAAGTTTGACGTCCAAATTGATCTACGAGGTAGTTGGGAAAGCCTTCGTTTTGCTTTTTTAGGAGGAGCTAAGTACTATTTGGAACGAGGCAGCATCCGTTTTAGAAATAAGTTTTCAGGTGGTCAGATACATGAAACCCTCACCAATCAAGCCATACTTGCTCCGTTGCTGCCTAACGACTTTGAATGGGTCCACCCTTCATTTCATATTGATGAAGAGACGCTAACCCGCATAGGTCAGTTGCTAAAATCGAATCATCTATCCAGATACGTGTTAATGCATTGCGGTGCACGAGATGCCAGTAGAAGGTGGCCCACAGAACGTTTTTCGCAATTGGTTGATTCCATATTTGAACGTTATGGTTTAAAAACCGTCTTCATTGGTTCTCCGAATGAAACGGAACTGGTGGAGGAAGTATCATCCAGGACAGCAAATGCCATAAACCTTGCAGGAAAAACGAACCTCATGGAACTTGCGGCCCTGTGTCGAAGAGCAGAGTTCTTTGTAGGTAACGAAAGCGGACCTTTACATTTTGCCATTGTTGAGAAAAAGCCTCTTGTAGCCTTGTTTGGGCCCGGGGTAAAAGATGTTTTTTACCCTCTTTATGCATCACAACGCGTAATTCATCATTTCCTGGAAAAGGACCATACCAAACAAACTGTTGACAACAGCACCATACTCCGGATCAGCGTGGCAGATGTACTACACGAAATCGAACAGATCTACAGCGTCGACTAGATCTTCTGCACTCTGTAAACCCACTCGTCGTCTCCCGAAATCACTTTTATCACGTACAAGCCCGTTACCAACCCTGTTAAATCAACTTCCATTAATTCTGTTGGTGTTTCGATGGTAATTTCTTCTGTAGAAACTACTTGCTGACCTAGCAAGTTGAACACCTCAACGTTGATACGTCTGTCCAAAAGGTTGTTGATCGCCACGTGCACCGTTCCTTTCGAAGGGTTTGGATAAACAAATACTTCTGAACCGGAAGCTATAGGTTCAACAGGGTCAACATGTATTGAATCACCAATAGAGAAATGATATCGGATGTTGTCGCCAAAGTCCGGATCAAACCGTTCTATGAGGGCGTCGGTTGAGTCTACCCGAAGCTCACAAAAGCCGGTTCCATCGCTATTGGCCCAAAACGATAAACCATCGTCGCCCTCGTCGTACACATTGA